>NZ_JBHXTL010000129.1:0-16519 GCF_042677365.1 Kitasatospora sp. NPDC127116 | reverse complement strand
TCGGGAACTGGACCACCTGCTGGTAGGTCGGGCGGTTCTGCCAGGTGGTCCTGTCGTCCGTCACGCCGCCCAGCGGTCGCTGGATGATCGTGTCGGCGCACCACTGGTCGCCGGCCGAGCAGTCCGCGTCGCCCGGGTAGACCTGGGCGGAGGTCTGGGCGGCGGCCTGCTTCAGGGTGTTCAGCAGGACGGTCCGGCAGGCCGCGAGGTCGCCGCCGCCGCAGAACGGCCGGGCCAGCGGGCCGGCCACCTGGTCGCCGAGGACGGCGCGCAGGTCCTTGTCCAGATAGCTCCACCAGCCGTACTGGAAGGCCGAACCCTTGTGCGGGATGGCCTCGTTGGCGCTCACCGGGCCGGTGGCCGAGCCGGTCTGCCCGCCCGAGGGGGACTCGTTGATCTGGAGGGCGCCGGTCAGCGCGCCGAACAGCGGGTCACCGAGGCCGGGCCGCATGACGCCCTCGGCGACCAGCGGCCACCAGGCGTCCATCACCCGGATCGCGGTGGCGTCCGCGTAGCCGTGGCTGCCCGCCGAAGTCTCCTTCCGCAGGGCGCCGTTGGCGAGCCAGGCCTCCAGCTGCTGCAGGGCGGTGAGGGCGGCCTGGTCGGTGACGGGCGCGCTGCGCAGCACGCGGATCAGGTCGGGCAGCACGTCCTCGGCCCGCAGGTCGGCCAGGGCGGCGCTCTCCATGGCCTGGGTGAGCGAGACCCGGCTCGCCCTGCCGCCGTTCCTCAGCAGGGACTTGACCCGGTCGTCCAGTAGGTTGCCGCGGTGCACCGAGCCGTTGCCGAAACCGGCCGAGGTGAAGCCGTTCGCCTGCTTGTTGTTCCAGGAGATGTAGTAGTCCTGGTTGACGGACTGCGGGTGCTCGGCCGCCGGGGTGTACCGGGCGGTGTTGGCAACCGGGTCGAAGTCGGCCCATTCGTAGGCGGGTTGGGCCTGTACGGGCAGCCCCGGGTCCACCCCGGGGGCGCGGACCGGGTTGCTGCCGGAGTTGTAGTACGCGATGTCGCGCGAGTCGGCGTAGAACCAGTTGAAGGTGTAGTTGATGTCCTGCGCGGCCCGCTGGAAGCCCGCCGCGCCCTGCACCGCGCCCGGGTCGTTCAGCTCCTGGAAGCCGATGATGGAGTCGGCCTCGTGCCGGTAGGTGGAGCGCAGCGAGGTGAAGGCGACGGGCGCGCCGCCGACGGTGCCGCGGGCGCTGACCAGGCCGTACCTGGAGCGGTACATCACCAGGGTGTAGGAGCCGGCCGGGGTGGAGTCGGCGGTGGTGGGCTTCCACGCGTTCTTGCGTTCCAGCCGGTCGAAGGGCAGGCACTGGCCGTGCCACAGGTAGGAGTTGGCGGCGGTGGTGACCGGGGAGCCGTCGGTGGTGCAGAGCGGGACGGCGTAGGTGTCGGTGATGTCCTGACCGGCGGAGGTCGCGCTCCAGGCGTAGTCCTGGCCGCGGCCGAGCTGCACGTAGAAGCTCAGGCCGGCGAAGGCGGCGCCGCGCGCGCTGATCCCGGGGCCCTGGATCTCCTCCAGCATCAGCAGCTGCGGGGCGAAGTAGCCGGTCTGCGGGCCGAACACGGCCACCGGGTGGCCGTCGTCGGTGTGCGCGCCGGAGACCAGCAGGGCGTTGGACATGCCGTGCTTGGCGGTCAGCAGGTTTCCGGGCAGGACGCCGTTCGCCTTGGTGGTGGCGGAGCTGCCCGAGCCGGTGGCGTCGTAGACGACCCGCTCGGGCACCACCGAGCCGGGGTCCGGCAGCGCCGCGCCCTGCGGCTGGTCCGGGACGGTCGCGTACGGGAAGCTCTGCCCGTCGTGCAGGGTCTGGACGGCCTCCGGGTCGTCCGCCTCGCGCAGCGACTTCCAGACCGCGTCCCCGGCGTCCTTGCCGTACCGGGCCTCGGCGGCCGACTTGACCTGGGCGGAGGCCAGTTCGCCTCCGCCGCCGGAGCCGAACAGCGCGCCGACCACGGAGGCGAGGGCCACCAGGTCGGTCAGCTTGAACGGCTCGATCGAGCCGGCGTTGGTGATCGGGTCGATGTGCCCGGTGAGGTCGTACTCGCCGGGGAAGGTGCGGGCGTTGTAGGACTCCTTGGCGTACTGGTTGATGCCGTCGAGGTAGGCGTTGGCGTCGGCGAGTGCCTGGGTGGCCCGGCCGCCGCGGGCGGCTATGGCGTCGATCTGCTGCTGCAGCTCCGCCTCGGTGTACGGCGCGGCCTGCCAGAAGGTCTGCTCCAGCTGGCGGTTGGCGGCGGCGCCGCCCGCGAAGCCGGACAACTGGCCGCGGCCGACGTGCCGGAAGAGGTCCATCACCCAGAGGCGGTCCTGGGCGGCGGCGTAGCCCGCGCCGAACTCGGTGCCGTAGCGGGTGGTCCCGGAGATGTGCGGGACGCCGGTGGCCTTGTCGCGCACGATGGTGACGTCCGGGCGCGGGCTGGTGGTGCTCGCCACCTGGTCGGCGGGGACGCCGAAGGAGGCGTCGTTGAAGAAGTCGCGCAGCTTGGCCTCGGTCAGGCCGGGGTAGCCGGAGGCGAGGGCGGCGTAGGGGCCGAGCTGGTCGTCGGTGTGCGCGGGGCGGGTGCCGAAGGCCCGGTTGAGCAGGATGTCGGCGAGGGTGGCGTTGCCGTTCTCGCCGGGCGGCAGGATGTCGGCGCAGTGGCCGCCGCAGTAGTCGTCGGCGGCGGCGGTCGTCGCCGGGGTGGGGGCGGCGGTGGCGGTGGGGCTGGTGGTCAGGGCGGCGGTGACGAGCAGGGCCGAGGCGAGGGCGGCGGCCGGGAGTCGGAGGGAGCGGGGGCGGGGGCGCTGGCGTGAACGCAAGGCGGACTCCTCCGTCGAAGTCTCACGGAAGAGTCGACGGTAGGGGTGCTACTGGCCGGTTGGCTAGTGGCGTGCATGCCATTTTCTGTGCGGGGGCGCGGAGTTGGGGCGTTCGGGTTGCGGGCTGCGGGCTGCGGGCTGCGGGCTGCGGGCTGCGGGGTCGAGGTGCGAGGCCGGGCTTCGGGATCGAGGCGCGGGGTCGGGGTGTGCGGGCGGTGCTGTCCCGGGAGCCGGCCGAGGTGGCGGCGACGGTGCCGGGCCCGGTGCCGCGGGTCCCGGCGGTGGAGCGGCCGGGGAAAGGCGGCGCCGCACCCGCCGGGCTCAGTCCGGAGGTGCGGCGCCGGGTCGGCGGGGCCGGGTCAGGGCTTGAGCACCAGGCGGATCGGGTTGCCCTCCTTGCGCTCCAGCGCCTCCACCGCGCGGGCCGCCTCGGCCAGCGGGAAGGTGCCGCTCACCGAGCGGGAGAAGTCGAGCCGGCCGCCGCGGACCAGGTTGACCAGGTCGACGACGTCCTGGCCCTCGGAGCCGTAGTGGCCGCGGATCTGCTGGCGCAGGTAGCTGACCAGGGTGCCGTTGGTGACGGTCAGCGGCTTGTCGGTGAGGCCGACCAGCACCAGGCGGCCGTGCTCGCCCAGGGCGGCCATGGCCTGCTCGCGCACCGGGGCGACCCCGGCGAAGTCGAAGGCGGCGGACAGCGGGCGGCCGCCGGTGGCCTCGCGCAGCAGCTGGGCGAACGCGGGGTCGGTCGGGTCGAGGGCCGCGTCGGCGCCGAAGGCCAGGGCGCGCTCACGGGCGGCCGGCAGCGGGTCGACGGCGACGATCGGGAAGGCGCCGATGGCCCGCAGCAGCTGCACGCCGTGGGCGCCGAGGCCGCCGACGCCCCAGACGCCGACCGCCTCGGCGGGCCGCACGGCGCCGGTGGCGGTGATGGCGGCCCAGGGGGTGGAGACCGCGTCGGGGATGAAGCAGGCCTGCTCGAAGGGGAGTTCGTCCGGAATGGGCACCAGGGTGGTGGCGGTGGCGAGCGCGTACTCGGCCCAGCCGCCGTCGTAGTCCACGCCGCGGGTGTGCACGACGCCGTCGCGGTTCTCGCCGGCCTGCAGCAGCACCCGGTCGCCGACGGCCGCGGTGGTCACGCCCTCGCCGAGGGTGTGCACGGTGCCCGCGACCTCGTGGCCGAGGGTGACCTTGTCGCCCTTGAGGAAGAGCGGCTTGAGCATGCCCTCGATCAGGTGGACGTCGGAGAGGCAGACGCCGGCGGCCTCGACCTTGATCAGCACCTCGCCCGGACCGGGCGCCGGGACGGGGACCTCCTCCACGGCGAAGGCGCCCTTGGCGACGTCGAGCCGGCCGGCGAGCATCGTGGCGGTCATCAGGACTTCCCTTCTCGCGGGGGCGGCGGGCCGGGGAGTGTCCGCCGCTCCGGAAGTTACTTGTTATCCAACAAGCAAGTTCACCGTAGCATGGTGGCATGTCTACGCACGATGAGGGCCGAACCGGCGGACCCGGGACGCTCCGGGAGGCGCCCGCGCGCCGCACCCAGGCCGAACGGCGGGCCCGGGCCGAGTCCGCGCTGATCGCCGCCGCCGCCCGGCTGATCGCCGAGCACGGCAGCACCGGGGTCACGCTGGCCGGGGTGGGGGAGGAGGCGGGCTTCAGCCGGGGCCTGGCCACCCACTACTTCGGGTCGAAGGCCGCACTGCTCGCCCGGCTCCAGGAGGCGGCGCTGGCCGAGGCGATGGCGGCGGCCGCGCCGGAGCGCAGCGGGGCGGGCGCGGTGGACGAGCTGTGCGGGTTCGCGCGCGGCTGCCTGGAGGGCGTGCGCAACCCGACCGACCTGGGCCGGGCCTTCGTGGTGCTGGGCGCGGAGGCGCTCGCCGGGGCCTCGGAGCTGACCGCCGCGGTGGCGGAGCTGGACGCCCGGACCCGGGCGTGGGTGGCCGAAGTGGTCGGGCAGGGGCAGCGGGACGGCGAGCTGCGCCCCGGCGTGGACGCGGGCGCCTTCGCGCTGGCCTTCGTGGGGCTGCTCAAGGGGCTGGTGGTGCAGGCCGCGGCCGCTCCGAAGGTCTTCGACGTGGGGCTGGCGGTCGCCGAGTCCGAGCGCTGGATCCGGCTGGCGCTCACGGCGGGCTGAGGGCGCGCGGGACGGGCGGGGCGGGTGGCCGGGGGAGAGCGGGGCGGAGTCGGCACCGCCGCACGGCGGCCGGGGGGGGGTGGGTGGCGGGCGGCGGGGGGGGTGGCCCGCTCGGGGGTGGGGTCAGCCCCGGCGGGCGGGCGAACCGCGGCGTGCGGGCGGCACGATGCGCACCCGCTCGGTGGCGGGCGCCTTTTCGAGGTCGTCCAACTGGGCCAGGACGGTGGCGCGCAGGTCGTCGTCGTCCTCGAAGTGGTGGTCGTTGAAGAGGGTGTAGCCGGACCACATCAGGTTGGCGCAGACCCGGGGCGGGACCTTGCCCGTCGCGGCGCCCATGCCGACCAGGGCGACGGACCGGATCGAGCCCGGTCGCAGCCGGTTCTGCCGGTGGACGGCCTGGAAGGCGGCGGCGCAGGCCAGGGCGACGTTCAAGGTCTCGCTGACGTTCTGCGAGGAGGTCCGCATGGTCGGGGCCGATATCAGGAACGCCGGGTTGACGGCGCCGGACGGGACGCAGACCGCGCTGCCGACCGGGAGGCTGCCGGCGTGCTGCTCGCGGATCGCCTTCTGGACCCGCAGCTGGATGCCCGCGCCCAGGTGGCGCTTGATCGCGGCGTCCGTCCCGCCGTCCATCCGGCCGCGGGAGTTGGTGGGGCTGACCCAGGCGTCCGCCTTCGCGGTGAGCAGGGAGGCGTGCCGGATGTCGATCCCGGGGACGTCGGCGAAGGCCGCCCGCCAGGACTCCACGACCGTCGCGTTGAGGTCGGTCAGCACCACCTTGAGCGGCGGCTCGGTGCGGTCCGTGGTCATGCTGGGCTCCTGTCGGTCGGGGGTGCCCGGTGGGCCGGTTCCTTGGTGACACCGACGAAGCTAGCGCCCGGCACTGACAATCCGTCCGGGCCCCGTCGGCACCCTGTCGGCACCCCGTCGGCACCTCGCCCGCGCCGGTCGGAGGCTGGTCGGCGCGGGCCGGACTGTCGGACCCTGCTGGTAGGACTGTGGTGTCCGCCAGGGAAGCTGACGGTCCATCACCTGCCGTTCGTCTGAAATTCGTACGGTCCCGACCAGCCGGAGTCGCACCACCATGAGCGCTGTCGACACCCCCGCCACCCAGCCCGACCCGAACGACCCGCTCGCCCTCGCCGACCTCTTCACCGGCGGCGGCGAGCCGTGGCTGCCGCTGCTGAAGCCGGTGATCGAGGCGCAGCCCGGTGCGGCCTCGTTCATCGGCCCGGGCCGCGGCCCGGAGGTCGTCCCGGTCCGCGAGCTGACCTTCCAGGCGCTCAAGCCGCACGCGCCGCACCGGTGGAAGGTCGTCGTCTTCGGCCAGAACCCGTACCCGCGGCCGGAGAGCGCCACCGGCATCGCGATGTTCGACAACACCTTCCACGACTGGAAGGACAGCCAGTTCGGCCGGGTGATCAGCATCCGCTGCCTGATCAAGGCCGCGGCGATGTGGAAGTACGGCATCCCCAAGAAGACGCCGATCGCCGACATACGGGCGCTGCTGAAGAAGCAGGAGACGGTCCAGCCGCCGGAGTGGTTCCAGGCGATGCTCACCCAGGGCGTGCTGCTGCTGAACGCGGCGCTCACCGCGAGCAGCGACGGCGCGATGGGGCCGGACGAGCACACCGGGTTCTGGCGGCCGGTCGCCGAGCGGATCGTCGAGGAGATCCTCCGCGCCAAGCAGCGGGCCGCCGAGGAGGACCGCTACGTGGTCTTCGCCTGGTGGGGCGCGCACGCCCGCAGCCTGAAGAACGTCGTGCTGCGGCTGCAGGAGAAGTACCCCGAGGTCGAGGTCCGCCACATCGACCACGCCAACCCGGCGGCCCAGGGCGACATCTTCTGCGACGGCGAGCACTTCGCCACGGTGAACGCCGCCCTGGCCTCGCTCGGTGCCGACGAGGTCGACTGGCTGCCCAGCACGGGGTGGAACGCGCCGTCGGCGCAGGGCGGCGGGGCGGAGGCCGGGGTCGCCGAGCGGATGGGTGCCTTCATCGCCTCCACCATGGAGCTGCACCAGCTCTATCTGGACCGACTCGCCGGGGTGAAGGACGAGGGCCTCGTCCTGCCGGCGATCACCGGTGTGTTCGACACCCCGCCGACGGGCTTCCGGGAGGCGGTGTCGCCGGTCGCCGAGCTGCTGCGCGGCCTGGACCGGCACGTGTCGCTGTCGCACGACTTCGGCAAGCGGCGGGCGGACGAGGCGGCCACCGGCCTGTCCGCCGACGAGATCGCCGCGCTGTACCTGTACACCTGCGAGTCCGCGTTCTACCGGGAGATCAACGCGGTGCTGCGCTCGCCGGACCGCAGCCGGCTGGTGCCCTACCTGCCGTACCTGCGGCTGCTGTTCGCGGCGGTGTCGCGGCTGCCCGTCCGCACCGCGCCGCTGTGGCGCGGGGTCTCGCTGGACCTGCGGCGGCAGTACCCGCTCGGGAGGACGGTGACGTGGTGGGGCGTCTCCTCCTGCACCTCCGAGCTCGGGGTCGCGCGGTCCTTCCTGGGCAGCCGGGGCAAGCGGACGCTGTTCGAGGTGCGTCCGGTGCGGGCCGCCGGCATCAGGAACTTCTCGGCGTTCACCGGCGAGGAGGAGTTCATCCTGCTGCCCGGCACGCAGTTGGAGGTCACCGACGTCCGGGCGGAGCGCGGCGGCCTGTGCACCGTGACGCTGACCGAGCTGGAGGAGGCGCCCCTGGTGTCCTGAGGCGCCCGGGCCGAAGCCGCCCCCTGGAGCAGCAACCAAGTCAGTATTTTTACTGAGTTAAGTTATGCTGGACTCCGAACGGCGGACGAGCCCGTTGTGCGGGAAGGGGCGCGAACGATGACCTCGAAAATCCGGAACCTGGACGGCGAACTGGAACGGGAGCGGGCCTACGTCGAGGTCTGCCGGGTCGCGACGGCCCGGCAGGTCGAGGACGCGGGCCACCAGGTCGTCGCCGCGGAGGACGTCTCCGGTGACGGTGCCAGCGCGGAGGCGCTCGGCCGATACCTGCGCACCCGCGCCAAGCGGATGAAGGAGCTGCCGGAGAGCCCGTCCTTCTTCGGCCGCCTCGACTTCGCCGACACCGCGGAGGCCGGGGAGCACCGGCGGCAGCACTACTACGTGGGCCGCCGGCGGATCTCCGAGGACCCGACGGTGCCGCCGCTGGTGGTCGACTGGCGGGCCCCGGTCTCCCGGGCGTTCTACCGGGCGAGCGCCCACGCCCCGCTCGGGCTCGCGCGGCGCCGCCGGTTCGGCTGGGCGCCGTGGAGCCTGGGCGCGCCGGAGGAGCTGACCGGGCTGGAGGACGAACCCCTCGGCGCGGACGGCGGGCACGGCCCGGCGGTGGGCGTCGCGGCGGGCGACGGCGCGGCGGACGGTGGCGCGGGTGGTGCCGGCGGCATTCTGGCCGCCGAGATCGAGCGGCCCCGCACCGGCCCGATGCGGGACATCGTCGCCACCATCCAGCCCGAACAGGACGTGCTGGTGCGGGGCGAGCTGAGCGAGTCGGTCTGCGTGCAGGGCGCGCCCGGCAGCGGCAAGACCGCGGTCGGGCTGCACCGCGCCGCGTACCTGCTGTACAGCTTCCCGCAGCGGATCCAGCGCGGCGGCCTGCTGGTCATCGGCCCCAACCGGACCTTCCTGCGCTACATCGCCGAGGTGCTCCCCGCGCTCGGCGAGATCGACGTCACCCAGCGCACCGTCGAGGACCTGGTCGCCACCCGGCCGGTCGCCGCCGTGGACGACGGGCGGGCCGCCGCGGTCAAGCAGGATGCGCGAATGGCGACGGTGCTGCGCCGGGCGCTGTACGGCCGCATCCGGGCGACGGGCCCGGAGCCGCTGGTCGTACCGGACGGCTCCTACCGGTGGCGGGTGCCCCCGGAGCGGCTGGAACGGACGGTCGCCGAACTGCGCGAGCAGGCGCCGCCGTACGCGATCGGACGGGAGAGCCTGCGCACCCGGGTGGTGGCGATGCTCCAGGACCAGGCCGAGCGGCGGACCGGCGTCCGGTCCGGCGCCTGGTCGCGGAAGATCGGCCGCTGCGGGCCGGTGGCCGCCTTCCTGGAGGCCGCCTGGCCGAATCTGCGCCCGGAGGCCGTGGTCGCCGCGCTGCTGAGCGACTCCGCCCTGCTGGCCGAGGCCGCCGACGGGGTGCTCGGCCCCGAGGAGCAGGCGGCGATCCTGTGGCGCCGGCCGCCGCGCTCGGCGAAGAGCGCCAAGTGGTCCGAGCACGACCTGATGCTGCTGGACGAGGTGGCCGGCCTGATCGAGCGCCCGGCCGGCTTCGGCCACGTCGTGGTGGACGAGGCCCAGGACCTCTCCCCGATGCAGTGCCGGGCGATCGCCCGCCGCAGCGCCTTCGGCTCCCTGACCGTCCTCGGCGACCTCGCCCAGGCGACCGCCCCGTGGGCCGCCCGAAGCTGGCCCGAGCAGCTCGCCCACCTGGGCAAGCCGCAGGCCGCGGTGGTGCCGCTGACCACCGGCTTCCGGGTCCCGGCCGCCGTGACGGCCCTCGCCAACACCCTGCTGGGCGCGCTGGACGTGGACGTGCCGCCGGCCGTGTCGCTGCGGCAGGACGGGGAGCTGACGGTGCGGCGGGTGGCCGGGGGCGGCCTGGGCGGAGCGGCGGTCGCGGCGGTGCGGGCCGCGCTGGAGCGCGAGGGCTCGATCGCGGTGATCGCGGCGGACGGCGCGGTGGCGGAGGCCGCCGAGGCGCTGCTCGCGGCGGGGATCCCGACCGGGGCGGCCGAACAGGTCGGCACCACGGCGCGGGTGACGGTGCTGCCGGCCTCGCTGGTGAAGGGGCTGGAGTACGACCACGTGGTGGTGCTGGAGCCGGCCGCCATCGTGGAGGCCGAGGCGCGCGGCCTGCACCGGCTGTACGTGGTGGTGACGCGGGCGGTCTCCCGGCTGGACGTCCTGCACTCCCGTCCGCTGCCCGCGCCGCTGGGCGGGTGACGGCCCGGCGGCGGAGGCGGGCGGGGAAGGCCGGGCGGACGCGGCCGCCGGCCATGACCCCGTGCCCACCGGAAGCGGCGGCCGACCGGTGCCGGCACCCCTGCTGACCTCCTCACTCGTGCCCGGACCAGCTCCGGACAGCTGGATATCCTGAACACATGAGCGACAACCTTCCCCCGTGTCCGCAGTGCTCCAGTGAGTACACCTATGAGATGAACGCCCTCATGGTCTGCCCCGAGTGCGCCCACGAGTGGGTGCCCGGCGGCGGTGACCAGGCCGGCGTGCCGGCCGGCGAGCGCGTGATCAAGGACGCCGTCGGCAACGTGCTGAGCGACGGCGACACCGTGACGGTGGTCAAGGCGCTGAAGGTCAAGGGCAGCGTCTCCGGCATCAAGGCCGGCACCAAGGTCCGCAACATCCGCCTGGTGGACGGCGTCGACGGGCACGACATCGACTGCCGCATCGAGGGCTTCGGCGCCATGCAGCTCAAGTCCGGCGTGGTCAAGAAGGCCTGATCCGCGGGCCCCCAGCGGCCGCGCCCCGTCGAGGAGATCGGCGGGGCGCGGCCGTCGCGCTGTCCAGGGCCGGTCGGGGGTGGAGTCGCCGCCCGGATTAGTTGTAGCATCACAATGATTACAACAATACAACTAACTCTGGAGCGTTCGTCATGCCCGATGCCGCTCGACCGCGGCCCTGGCTCGTGCTCGCCATCTGCTGCATGAGCCTGCTGATCGTCAGCCTCGACAACACCATCCTGAACGTGGCCCTGCCCGCCGTCCGGCGCGACCTGGACACCACGGTGTCCGGCCTGCAGTGGACGGTCGACGCCTACACCCTGGTGCTGGCGAGCCTGCTGATGCTCTCCGGCTCGACCGCCGACCGGATCGGCCGCCGCCGGGTGTTCCGGATCGGACTGGTGGTGTTCACCGCGGCCTCCCTGCTGTGCAGCCTGGCCCCCGGGCTCGGCTGGCTGATCGCGGCGCGGATGCTCCAGGCGGTCGGCGGATCGATGCTCAACCCCGTCGCCATGTCGATCATCAGCAACACCTTCACCGACTCCCGGCAGCGCGCCCGGGCGATCGGCGTCTGGAGCGGCGTGGTGGGCATCAGCATGGCCGCCGGGCCGATCATCGGCGGGGCGCTGGTGGAGTCGGCCGGCTGGCGGGCGATCTTCTGGATCAACGTCCCGATCGGCCTGGCCGCGCTCTTCCTCACCACCCGCTACGTGCCGGAGTCGCGGGCGGCCCGCACCCGCCGGGTGGACCCGGTCGGCCAACTGCTGGTCGTCGTCGTGCTCGCCGCCCTCACCTACGCGATCATCGAGTCGCCGGAGCGCGGCTGGACCTCGCCCGTGGTGCTCGGCTGCGCGGCGGCCTCCCTGGGCGCGCTGCTGGGCCTGCTGCGGTACGAACCCCGGCGCACCGACCCGCTGATCGACCTGCGGTTCTTCCGCTCCGCGCCCTTCTCCGGCGCCACCGTCATCGCGGTCGCCGCCTTCGCCGGCCTCGGCGGCTTCCTCTTCCTCACCTCCCTGTACCTCCAGGACGTCCGCGGGCTCGACCCGCTGCACGCCGGACTGTTCATGCTGCCGATGGCGGTCATGTCGCTGCTCACCGCGCCGCTGTCCGGCCGGATGGTGGCCGCCCGGGGGCCGCGCACGCCGCTGCTGCTGGCCGGGGCGGCACTGACCGCGAGCGCGGTGCTCCAGGCGGTCGGCTACTCCGAGCACCTGCCGACCTGGCTGCTGGTCCTCGCCTTCCTGCTCTTCGGCACCGGCTTCGGCCTGGTCAACGCGCCCATCACCAACACCGCCGTCTCCGGGATGCCCCGCTCGCAGGCCGGGGTGGCGGCGGCGGTGGCCTCCACCAGCCGACAGGTCGGCCAGTCCCTGGGCGTCGCGGTCACCGGCGCGCTGATGGCCGGCAGCGCCCTCGCGGACCCGGCGGCCTTCACCGGGGCGGCCCGGACGGCATGGTGGATCATCGCCGGCTGCGGCGCCGCCGTGCTGGTCACCGGTACGCTCACTTCCGGCCGCTGGGCCCGGGCGACGGCCGAGCGCACGGCGCGGCGGCTCGCCGCCGAGGAGGCGGCCGAGGGAAGCACGGAGACGAAGGAGACGGTGGACGCCTGATGGAGCGCCTCGACACCGGTGGGCACCCGGAGGGGAGCGGGACGGACGCCGCGACGGCGGCCCGGGTCTGGCAGGGGATGTACGCGCTCGTGCTGGAGCGCCACGACCGCCGCAGGACCGTCGCCGAAGCCCTCGGCATGAGCTTCAGCCGGGTCCGGGCGCTGCGCCGGCTCGCCGCCGGCCCGATCACCCTGCGGGAGCTGGCCGAGCGGCTGACCGCCGACCCGCCGTACACCAGCGTCATCGTGGACGACCTGGTGCGGCGCGGGCTCGCCGAGCGCATCACCAACCCGGCGGACCGGCGCTCCAAGCTGGTCCACCTCACCGAGGAGGGCGAGGCCAAGGCCGCGCTCGCCACCGGGATCCTCGCCACGCCGCCGGACGCGCTGCTCGCGCTGCCGCCGGAGGACCTCCGCGCGCTCGACCGGGTGGTGGCGAAGCTCCTGGACTGAGGGCTGCCGCCCGACGCGGCGGGCGTGGATCCGGGAGTCGGGACACCGGTCGCGGGTGGTCCGTGTTCTCCGCGAGGACGGAGACGGGCACGCATGAGTCCGGGCCGCTGTTCCCGTTCCGCCGCCGTTCCGCCGTTCCGCCGTTCCGCCGTGCTGCCGTGCTGCCGTGCTGCCGTGTTGCCGACCGCCGGGGCCCATTGCCCTTGACGGTCCGTCAATCTCCTTTCTCCGCAGGCCCGCACGCCGATCGTGCGGGCTGTTCGGGAACTGTTCCGCCATCGCCATCGCCGTCGGCGACGCCCGGATCGCCGGGCGCCGGGCGCCGGGCGTGCCGTCCGTCCGTCGGACTTCCGGCAGCGTCGGGTCAGCCGTCCGAGCGTCGCAGCAGGTAGGTGTCCATGATCCAGCCCTTGCGCTCCCGGGCCCGCTCACGCAGCTCGCGGATGCGCGGGGCGGCCTCGGCGAGCGGACCGGAGACGAGCACCTCGTCGGGGGTGCCGAGGTAGGCGCCGTAGTGGATCTCCAGCCCCTCGGGGTCGATCCCGGCGAAGGCGGCCCGGCCGTCGAGCATCACCACCACGTCGTCCACCCCCTCGGGGAAACCCTCGGCGAGGCGGCGGCCGGTGGTGATCTGCACCGGCCGCCCGACCCGGGTCAATGTGGTGCGGTGCCGGGCGGCGAGCGCGGAGACGCTGCTGATGCCCGGGACCACCTCGTACTCGAAGGGCATGCCGCCCCGGTTCGACACGTCGTCCACCACGGCGATGACGCTGTCGTAGAGGGCGGGGTCGCCCCAGACCAGGAAGGCGCCGTGCTCGCCCGGGCCGAGGTGCTCGGCGACCAGCCGTTCGACCAGATCGGCGCGGCGGACGCGCCAGTCGTCCACGGCGGCCGCGTACGCGGGGGTGGCGCGGTCCCGTTCGGCGTCCGGCGCCGCGACCACGCGGTGCCCGGGCCGTCCGTGGTCGGCCAGCATCCGGCGACGCAGCGCGATCAGGTCCTGCCGTTCCTCGCTCTTGTCGAGGATGAAGAAGACGTCGGTGCGACCGATCGCCTTGACCGCCTGCAGGGTGAGGTGGTCGGGGTCGCCCGCGCCGATGCCGATGACGAAGATGTGCCGCATGGGAGCCATTCTGCCGTTCGCCCCCGGGTGCGCCGCCCGGGGCCGGGCGCGGAGCCCGCGTCTCACCACGCGGACGCCTTGCGAGATTTCCGCCTCGACGCCGACGGTTTGCCCCTAAGCTGGCGGTGCAGCTGGTTCGCCCTGTCCGCCAGGCAGGCGCGTCGCAAGAGGGAACCCGGTGGGAATCCGGGACTGCCCCGCAGCGGTGAGTGGGAACGACCGCCGTCATACGCACTGGACCCGGGACGGGTCTGGGAAGCGACGGCCAGTAGGTGTCCGCCCCGGTTTCGGCCGAGGTGGGTGTGCCCGCGAGTCCGAAGACCTGCCACTGCCCGTGCGCGAGCGTTCGCGCGCGGCCATCCGGTGACCTCGTGGGCGGGTCGGCGACCATATCGGGCGGAGCCGCGCACGGGTGCGGTCGTCCGTCCGGTCCGTCATCCCTTCGCGTCCTCGTGCCGTCACCGGGCACTTGAGGATCCAGACTCGCGAAGGAGAGTCCCTTGACCACGAAGTCCGCAGCCGCGGCGAGCGTCGCCACCGCCCACGGATACCCCCGCCAGGGCCGGGGCCGTGAATTGAAGAAGGCGATCGAGGGGTACTGGAGGGGCGCGGTCGCGGCCGAGGCGCTGCTGGCGACCGCCGCCGACCTGCGTCGGACGAACTGGGCGCAGCTCGTCGAGGCGGGGGTCGCGGAGGTGCCGACCGGCGACTTCTCGCTCTACGACCACGTGCTGGACACCACGGTGGCGGTCGGCGCGATCCCGCCGCGGCACCGGGAGGCGGTCGACGCCGACCCGCTGGCCGGGTACTTCGCGATGGCGCGCGGCAACCAGGACGTCGCCCCGTTGGAGATGACCAAGTGGTTCGACACCAACTACCACTACCTGGTGCCTGAGTTGGGCCCGGACACGGTGTTCGCCGCGAACCCGGCCAAGGCGGTCGGCGAGCTGCGCGAGGCGCTGCTGCTCGGCCACGCCGCCCGGCCGGTGCTGGTCGGGCCGGTCAGCTACCTGCTGCTCGCCAAGCCGGCGCCCGGGGTGGCCGCCGACTTCCAGCCGATCACCCTGCTGGACCGGCTGCTGCCCGTCTACGCCCGGCTGCTGGCCGAGTTGCGTGCCGCCGGCGCCGCGTGGGTGCAGCTGGACGAGCCCGCGCTGGTGCAGGACCGCACCCCGGCCGAGCTCAACGCGGCCGCCCGCGCCTACCGCGAGCTGGGCGGTCTCACCGAGCGGCCCAAGCTGCTGGTCGCGAGCTACTTCGACCGGCTCGGCGAGGCGCTGCCGGTGCTGGCCAAGGCCCCGGTCGAGGGCCTGGCGCTGGACTTCACCGGCCCGGCCGCCGTCAACCTGGAGGACCTCGCCGCCGCCGGCGGCCTGCCCGGCAAGCGGCTGGTGGCGGGGGTGATCGACGGGCGCAACATCTGGATCAACGACCTGGAGAAGTCGCTGGCGACCCTGGCGACCCTGCTCGGCCTCGCCGGCACCGTCGACGTGGCGCCGTCCTGCTCGCTGCTGCACGTGCCGATCGACGCCGCCGCGGAGCGCGACATCGACCCGCAGATCGCCCGCTGGCTGGCCTTCGCCCGACAGAAGGCCGGCGAGGCGGCACTGCTCGCCCGGGGCCTGCGCGAGGGCACCGGCGCGATCACCGCCGAGCTCGCCGCCAACCGCGCCGACCTCGCCTCCCGCGCCAACTCCCCGATCACCCGCGACCCGGCGGTGCGCGCCCGCGCCGCCGCCGTCACCGCCGACGACACCCGGCGCGCCCAGGCGTACCCGCAGCGGGCCGAGGCCCAGCGCGCCCGGCTCGGGCTGCCGCTGCTGCCGACCACCACCATCGGCTCCTTTCCCCAGACCGCCGAACTGCGCACCGCCCGCGCCGATCTGACGGCGGGTCGGATCGACGCCCCGGCCTACCGGGAGCGGATGGAGGCGGAGGTCCGCGAGGTCGTCGCCTACCAGGAGAAGGCCGGGCTGGACGTCCTGGTGCACGGCGAGCCCGAGCGCAACGACATGGTCCAGTACTTCGCCGAGCAGCTCACCGGCTACCTCGCCACCCGGCACGGCTGGGTCCAGTCGTACGGCACCCGGTACGTGCGCCCGCCGGTGCTGGCCGGGGACATCTCCCGTCCGCACCCGATGACCACCGACTGGTTCCGCTACGCGCAGGGCCTGACCGACCGCCCGGTCAAGGGCATGCTCACCGGCCCGGTCACCATGCTCGCCTGGTCCTTCGTCCGCGACGACCAGCCGCTCGCCGACACCGCCCGGCAGGTGGCCCTCGCCCTGCGCGACGAGGTCGTCGACCTGGAGGCGGCCGGCGCCGCCGTCGTGCAGGTCGACGAGCCGGCGCTGCGCGAGACCCTCCCGCTGCGGGCCGCCGCCCGCCCGGCGTACCTGGCGTGGGCCACCGAGGCCTTCCGCCTCGCCACCTCCGGCGTCCGCGCGGACACCCAGATCCACACCCACATGTGCTACGCCGAGTTCGGCGCGATCATGACGGCGATCGACGAACTCGACGCGGACGTCATCTCCCTGGAGGCCACCCGCTCCCACATGGAGGTGGCCGGCGAGCTGGCCGAGGCGGGCTATCCGCGCGAGGTCGGCCCCGGCGTCTGGGACATCCACTCCCCGCGCGTCCCCAGTACCGACGAAGCCGTCTCGTTGTTGCGCGCGGGCCTGGCGGCGATCCCGGCGGAGCGGCTCTGGGTCAACCCGGACTGCGGGCTGAAGACCCGCGGCTGGACGGAGACCCGGGCCTCGCTGGAGAGCCTGGTCGGCGCCGCCCGCCTGCTGCGCGAGGAACTGGCCGGCTGACGGCGGCCGGGGGGGGGGGGGGCGGGGGGGCGGGGGCCCCCCCCCGCCGCCCGGGGGGGAGACGGCCGGGGGGGTGGCGAACAACCCCACCCCCGCGACCCCCGCAGAACCCGACCCC
>NZ_JBHXTL010000128.1:0-27288 GCF_042677365.1 Kitasatospora sp. NPDC127116 | reverse complement strand
GGGGGGCACACCGGTCGGGGGGGGGGGGGCCCGCGCCCCCCCCCCCCGCGGGCCCCCCCCCCCCCGCCCGGGCCCGCGCGAAGCGGGCCTACGTGAAGCGGGCCCACGTGAGCGGGCCCACGTGAAGCGGGCCTACTTGAAGCGCAGCGCCTTGAGCGCCCGCAGGCCGGCGGTCATCACCGCGGCGAACTGCTTGTCGTCCAGGCCGAACGAGGGCGCGATCGGCATCAGCCGCTGGGTCGCGATGGTCTGCGCCTCGGTGAAGCGCAGGATGCCCTCGGCGCCGTGCCGGCGGCCCAGCCCGGAATCGCCCATCCCGCCCATCGGCGAGGCGATCGAGCCGTACGCGGCGGCGTACGCCTCGTTGACGTTGACCGTGCCGGTGCGCAGCCGGGCCGCGACCGTCCGGCCGCGCCGCAGGTCCCTGGTCCAGACGCTGGAGTTGAGGCCGTACGGCGTGGAGTTGGCGGCGGCCACCGCCTCCTCGTCGGTGTCGAAGCGGTAGACGGAGACGACCGGGCCGAAGGTCTCCTCGGCGCAGACCGCCATGTCCGGGGTGACGCCGTCGAGGATGGTCGGCTCGAAGAAGAACGGACCGAGGTCCGGCCGGGCCCGTCCGCCGGCGACCACGGTGGCACCCGCCTTGACCGCCTCGTCGACGTGCCGGGTGGTGGTCTCCAGCTGGCGGACGGAGACCAGCGAGCCCATGTCGGCGCCGTACGCGAGGCCGCCGCCGAGGCGCAGCGCCCGGGTGCGGGCGGCGAAGCGCTCCAGGAACTCGTCGGCCACCGAGCGGTGCACCAGCAGCCGCTCGATCGAGATGCACAGCTGTCCGGCGGAGGAGAAGCAGGCCCGCACGGCGCCGGCGGCGGCCGCGTCGAGGTCGGCGTCGGCGAGCACCAGCATGGCGTTCTTGCCGCCGAGTTCGAGCGAGGCGCCGACCAGCCGGGCGGCGGCGCGCTGGGCGACGTCGCGGCCGGTGCGGGTGGAGCCGGTGAACGAGACGTAGTCGGCGTGCTCCACCACGGCGGGGCCGATCACCGGGCCGTCGCCGATCACGATCTGCCACAGGTCGGCCGGCAGCCCGGCCTCGATCAGCAGCTCGCGGGCCCACAGCGCGGTCAGCGCGGTCTGGGTGTCGGGCTTGTTGACCACCGCGTTGCCGGCCACGAAGGCGGGCAGGGCGTCGCCGACGGACAGCTCCAGCGGGTAGTTCCACGGCGAGATGTGGCCGACCACGCCCTTGGGCCGGCGGGCCTCGACGGCCTGGGTGAGCACCGGCAGCGCGCCGCCGCGCCGCTTGTCCCGGAGGTATCCGTGCGCGGCCCGCCCGTAGTGCCGGGCGGCCATGGCGACGGCCAGCACCTCCTCGAAGGCGTGCAGCCGGGCCTTGCCGGTCTCCGCCTGGACGAGGTCCAGCACCTCGTCCTGCCGCTTGAGCAGCAGGTCGTGGAAGCGCAGCAGGACGGCGGCCCGGCGGCGCACCGGCAGCGCGGCCCAGGCGGTCTGGGCGCGGCGGGCCAGCTGGAAGGCGACCTCGACGTCGGCCGGGGTGGACTGCGGCAGGCTGGCCAGCCGCTCGCCGGTCAGCGGGGCGACGGTCTCCACCAGGTCGGGCTCGCCGGTGGCGGTGACGCCGGTCGCCAGCTTGGCGACCAGGGACGGCGGGACGGCCGCGGCGACGGTCCGCGCGCCGCCGGGTGCCGCCGGGTTGCCCGTGCCGGGGTGTTCGGTGGCCACTGCGTCTGCTGTGAGGTCCGACATACGGCGCAGCCTAGGCGTTCGGCGCCCGGTCCGGTACCCGTCGGTAACAAGAATCTGCCGCAGTCGGGTGAAAGCGGGCGCCTCGACCGGCCCCGGTCAGCGGGTCGGGGTGAAGCTGTTGAGCACGGCGTAGAAGCGCTGCTCGGCCTCGTTCCACTCGCTGCCCCGCTCCGGGCTGGACGAGTAGATCGCGTAGCTGGTGCCGTCCTGGCTGATGAACTCGGTCTCGATCGCGCGCCGGCGGCCGCCCTCCTTGGCCAGGTAGCTGAACTCCCAGACCGCCGCCTCCTGGCCCTTCACCGCCGTGCCGGCCATCCGGTGCTGCTTGTAGTCCTTGAGCGACTTGGAGACGCTGGCCTCCATCTGCCGCATGTGCTCCAGCGGCTTGACCGACTGGCCGACGGTGACGGCGAACTGGAGGTAGTGCACCTTGCCGTCGGGGCTGTAGAAGATCTGGTTGTCGCCGGCGCTGATCCGCTGCCAGGGCGGGGTGCCGTTCGGCAGCGGGAAGCGGAAGCCGGCCGGGTCGTCGACCCAGTGGTAGCCGTTGGGCGGTGCCACCGCGGGGGTGGCGTCGCTGGTGGGTTCGGGCCCGGTGGATTCCGCGGCGGTCGGCGTCGGGTCGTTGGGGCTGTCGCCGCCGACCACGTGCCGGGTGACCAGGAAGGTGCCCGCGGCGGCCAGCAGGCCGACGGCCACCGCGATGCCGACGATCTTCAGCAGGCTGCGGCGCTTGGCCGGTCCCCGCTCGGGCGTGACGGAGTGCGGCACCGGCGCGACGGGCCCGGTGTGCGCCCGGGCAGCGGCCTGTGCGCCCCCGGTGGTGTCCGGTTCGGCGGGCACGGCGGGGACGACGGGGACGGCGGGCGCGGCGGGTGCGGCGGCCTTCGGCTCGGTCGGCTCCTCGGAGCCCTCGGCCGGCTCCGCCTCGGGCACCGGGCCGTCGCTGCGGTCCACCACCGGCACCGACCGGGTGGGCGTGCGCACCGCCGCGACCGACTTCAGGCCCATCGTGTGCCCGGCCTGCACCTCGGCCAGCATCCTGGCCGCCTCGTCCGCGGTGGGCCGCTCGGCCGGGTCCTTGGCCATCAGCGCGGCCAGCACCGGCCCCAGCGGCCCGGCCCGCCGCGACTCCGGCAGCGGCTCGTCGACCACCGCGGCGAGCGTGGTGATCGGCGAATCCCGCCGGAACGGCGACTGGCCCTCGACCGCCGCGTACAGCGTCGCCCCGAGGCCCCACAGGTCGGAGGCCGGCCCGGGCCGCTGGCCCTGGGCACGCTCCGGCGCCAGGTAGTCCGGCGACCCGACCAGGTCCCCCGGCCGGGTCAGCTCGGTCGAGCCCTCGTACTTCGCGATGCCGAAGTCCAGCAGCACCACCCGCCCGGTGCCGCGCTCCAGCAGCACGTTGGCCGGCTTCACGTCCCGGTGCAGCACGCCCAGCTGGTGGCCCCGGTGCAGCGCGGCCAGCACCTGGCTGCCGACCTCGGCGGCGGCGCGCGGCTGCAGGGTGCCGTCCTGGCTGATCACGTCGGCCAGCGAGCGGCCGTCGACCAGCTCCATCACGATCCACGGCCGGCCGTCCTGCTCCAGCACGTCGTGCACGGTGATCACACCGGGGTGCTTGATCCGCGCGGCCGCGCTGGCCTCGCGCTTCATCCGGGTGTGCAGGATCTGGAGGTCCTCCTCGGGCAGGTGGTTGACGGTCAGCTCCTTGACCGCGACCTCGCGGTCGAGCATCCGGTCCCAGGCCCGCCAGACGGTGCCCATGCCGCCCCGGCCGAGCCGCTCGCCGAGCTCGTACCGCCCGGCCAGCAACCGCTCCGCCTCGGCCGCCTCCGGCCGGTCCTGCACGCCCATCTGCGCCCGCTCCCCCACACACTCCGCCAGCCGTCACAGCGACGGAGGGCCTGGTGCAGACCACTGTTCGAACAAATCCCACGCACACATTAGGCGCACCTTGCCGCCCCGGGTAATCACGCCCACCAGCTGAACCGCAGGACCGGAATCCCGGCGGATCGTCAGCCCGCGAACAGCACCACCGCGACAATTCCCAGCGCGAGCAGCGCAAACACTCCACCGACCAACAGCGGGCCCAATAGGGCCGGGGGTATCCGGGGCGGCTTCGCACCGTTTCCTGCCCCGAAGTCCCCGCCGTTCCCGCCCTTTCGGGCACTCCTGCCGCCCCCGGGGCCCCCGGTCCTCCCGCCCCGCCGGCGCGGCTGCCGCGACTCCGGCGGCGCGGGCACCGCGACCGCCGCCGCCCGCTCCTCGTCGACCGGCTCCGGCGCCCCCGCCAGCAGCTCCGCCAGCTCCCCGCGCACCGCCTCCGCCGTCGGCCGCCGCACCGGATCGGCCTGCAACAGCCGCTCCACCAGCGGCCCGAGCGGCCCGCACACCACCGAGGGCTCGCGCCGCCCGTCCCGTACGGCCGTCACCAGCTCCGGCACGTTCCGCTCCGGGTACGGCGCGCGGCCGGTGACCATCCGCTGCACCAGCACCCCGAGCGCCCAGCAGTCGCCCGCCGGGCCGCCGTCCAGCGGCCAACGCTCCGCCACCGGGCCGACCAGGGTCGCCCGCACCTCGTACCGGCGCCGCCCGGCCGGCCCGCCGAGCTCCTCGGCCAACGCCTCCTGCGCCACCCCGGCGAGCAGTCCGCCGAGCATCGCCGCACCGTCCTCGCAGACCAGCACGGACTCCGCGGTCAGGTCGCCGTGGGTCAGCCCGGCCGCGTGCAGCGCCCGCAGCGCGCCGGCCAGGTCCGCCGCCAACTCGGCCGCCCGGTACGGCGGCAGCGGCCCCTCGGCGAGCAGCTCGGCCACCGTCCACCCGGCGGGCCGCTCCTCCACCGTCCACAGCAGCTCGCCCTCGACGAACGCGCCGACCCCCCGCAGCAGCCGCGGGTGCGCGACCGGCGCGGCCGAACCGACCGCCGCCACCCGCCGCACCAGGCGGTCCGCCTGCGCCGCGGCGGCGTCCTCCGGATCCTGCCCCACCGTCAGCAGCCCCGGCAGCTCCAGGGCGCTCAGCAGCACCGATTCTCCGGTCCGCTCGTCCACCGCGTGGGCGCTCAGCGGTCCGGGACGGTCCGTCAGCCGGTACCGTCCCGCCAGCAACAGCTCGGGGCCGCCTCGCATGCCAGTTCCTCTCGCTCGCCGACCAGCCTACTGAGCGGCTCCCTTAGGCTCGATCCATGGACTGGACCGATCTGATCGACACCGCCCTCGAGGCGTCCGGGAACAGCAGCAAGGCCAACCAGGCCGAGGCCGTCCGCGCCATGGAGGCGACCGTCATCGACGGCGAGAAACCGGTCGCCTCCACCGCCGGGCGCCACCCCGAGCACTTCCGCAAGGGAGTGCTCGTGCTGACCACCCATCGGCTCCTGTTCCTGAAGGACGGCAAGCCGCCGGTCCCGGTTCCGCTCGCCGCCGTCAGCGACGTCACCGTGACCCGCACCAAGCTCAACGGCGAAGTGCTCCTGGTGGTGGCGCTCACCGGCTCGCACCGCTTCGAGGACGTGGTCAAGGCCGAGTTCTTCGCCGAGCGGCTCCGGGCCGCCGCCCGCACCGCCCGCAACACCCCGAAGGCCCTGCCCGCCGAACCGGCCGGAGCCGCCACCGGCGAACAGCTCATCAACCAGCTCGAACGGCTGGCCGCCCTGCGCACCTCCGGCGCCCTCACCGAGGACGAGTTCACCCGCGCCAAGCAACGCCTGATCGGTTAGAGCCCGTCTACGGCGCGGGCTGGAAGCTGTTGAAGACGACGTCCCGGACCGGGGCCTGGGCGGCCCACTCGGCGTCCGGGACGATCCAGTAGATCGAGTACCCGTACTTGGCCGGGGTCCCGGTCACGAAGCCGCGGTTGAGCGAGTGCATCCTGGGCGTGCCGTTGGTCCACTCCCAGTCCGCGGCGTTGCTCCACTGCCGGTAGGTGATCGCCGCCAGGTTCAGCCGCTGGTAGTTGGTGACCTGACCGCGGACGCTCGGCTCCGACTCCTGCCAGTCGGCGACCGCGCTCGCACCGGGCGACGTGGTCCACTCGATCCGCAGCTGGCTGCCGTCCGCCGCGTTCTTGAAGATCCTCCGGTTGGCGTCGGACGAGGCCGGCTGCAGACCGTCCGGCAGCACGACCGAGAAGCCGCTCGGGTCCTTGTACTCGTGGTACCCGGCCGGCACGCCCCCCGGCGTGGGCTGCGCCGGGGTCTGGACCGGTGCCGGGGGCTGCACGGGAGCCGCCGGCGCACCGGCCGACTGCGCGGGCGCGTCCGGCACCGCGGCCGGGTCGCCGGTCGGCTGCGGCGCGGGTCCGCCCGCCGGCGGCGCCGCCGCGCTCGGGCTCGACTCCGGCTCCGTACCCGCCGCCGCCGGCGCGGTGGCCCCCGCGCTCTGCGCGGCCCCGCCGCCCGACCCGCCGTCCTCGTTGCCGACCATCCGGAGCACCGCCACCACCCCGGCGATCAGCAGCAGCACCACGATCACGGTCGCGATGGCCAGCCGCCGCCGACCGGTGCGCGGATCGGCCCCGGCCGCCTGGGTCGCACCCATCGTCCACTCACTGGTCACCGGCCGGATCGCCTCCGGCTCCGGCGCCTCCGGCTCCCCGGCCGGCTTCTCGACGGGCTCCTCGTCCTGGGCCCGGCTGCCGACCCGGACCGTCCCCAGCAGCCCGGCCACGGGCCGCTTGCGGCCCTCCTCAGCCTGCTCCGGCTCCTGCTTCGCGGGCTCCGGCGCCGCCTTCTCCACCGGCACCGCGTGCTCGGTGGTCGACTCCGCCCGCGCGGTGGACTCCGCGACCACCCGCTTGAGCATCGACCGGGTCTGCGAGGCGTCCAGCCGCTCGGCCGGGTCCTTCGCCAGCAGCCCCTCGATCACCGGCCGCAGCGGCCCGGCGTTCACCGGCGCCGCCAGGTCCTCGGTCATCACCGCGGTCAGCGTGGCCAGCGCGGAGCCCCGGTCGTACGGCGGCCGGCCCTCGACCATCGCGTACAGCGTGCCGCCCAGCGACCACAGATCGGCCGGCGGCCCGGGCTTCTGCCCGCGGGCCCGCTCCGGCGAGATGTACGAGGGCGCGCCGACCAGCATCCCGGTCGAGGTGACGGAGGCGTCGCCCTCCACACTGGCGATGCCGAAGTCGGTGAGCACCACCCGGCCGTCCTCGCCGATCAGCACGTTGGACGGCTTGACGTCCCGGTGCAGGATGCCCAGCGCGTGCGCCGCGCTCAGCACACCCAGCACGTCCAGCGCGATCTCCGCGGCCCGGGCGGGCTCCAGCGGCCCGTCCTCCCGCACCACGTCGGCCAGCGAGCGGGACTCGACCAGCTCCATGACGATCCACGGCCGGTCGTCCTCGTCGACCACGTCGAAGACCGTCACCGCCGAACTGTGCCGGATCCGCGCGGTCGCCTTGGCCTCGCGCAGCGTCCGGGTGATCAGCCGGTGCTTCTCCTCCTCGTCGACGCTGGCGTTCATCCGCAGTTCCTTGACCGCGACGGTCCGGCCCAGCATCTCGTCCTCGGCGCGCCAGACCGTGCCCATGCCACCGCGCCCGAGCACGCCGTTCAGGCGGTAGCGGCCGGCCAGGAGGCGGCCGGTGGAACCCTTCGCCTGGGTCATTCGGAACGTTCCCCCATGTGCTGCTGGCGGTCGTGGTGACGGCACGTCGGCCCGACCTGGGGCCCGGACGCCCAAGCCTCCATCATCTCCTGTCCGGAGGGCCCGCGACCACCCGGCCCCCGCCACAAGCCGGGACGAACCGGAACGGGCGCGGCGCTCCGTGCTCGATCTGTGATCGAAAACTCGCCAAGATCTGCCCGAACCACTGCTACCGTTCGGCAGCTCATCGTCTTTCCGGGGGGATTCGACGCCCATGACCGCACCCGCGCCGGGCACTGACGGCCCATCGACCCGGCCCCGCACCGCCGAGCACTACTCGGTCGCGCCGCCCCCGGCCGCCCCCGAGGGCTACGTCGCCCCCGGCATGCCCGGTGCCCCCGTGGCCGGTTTCGAACCCACCGAACCCCCGCTCCGGCCCGTCCCCCGCCGCCGCACCGCCCTGGCCGTGGCCCTCGCCCTGCTCGCCATGCTGATCGGCGGCCTGGCCTACGGCAGCGCCCCCCTGCGCGCCGCCGACAGCCTCGGCTGGCTGGCCATCGCCCCGGCCGGCCTGGTCGCCCTCCCCCTCGGCCGCCTCGGCGGCAAGAGCCGCTCGCTCCCCCCGCTCGGCGCCCTCCTCGCCGCCGGCGCCCTCCTCCTCGGCCAACTGATCGAACACCTCCGCCGCCTGCGCGCCGAGGGCCCCGCCCCCCACGGCCTGCTGCACGACATCGTCACCGCCTGGCGCGCCGACCTCCGCCCCCTCGACGCCGCCTTCTACACCATCGCCCTCATCGGCGGCTTCCTCCTCACCCGCCGCACCGCCACCCGGAGCTGACGCCGGCGCCCCTCCCGCAAGCCCCCCGAAAACCCCGAAGGCCCCCGCCGATTCCCGGCAGGGGCCTCCGTCGACACCCGTCAGCGGTGGTCGAGCGCCGGGTTCACCGTCACCTCGACCCGCTGGAACTCCTTGAGCTCCGTGTACCCCGTGGTGGCCATCGCGCGCCGCAGCGCACCGAACAGGTTCATGGTCCCGTCCGGGGTGTGCGAAGGCCCGGTGAGGATCTCCTCGGTGGTGCCGACCGCGCCGAGGTTCACCCGCTTGCCGCGCGGCAGCTCCTCGTGGACGGCCTCCATCCCCCAGTGGAACCCCTTGCCCGGGGCGTCGGTCGCCCGGGCCAGCGCGGCCCCGATCATCACCGCGTCCGCGCCGCAGGCGACCGCCTTCGGGATGTCCCCGCTGTAGCCGACGCCCCCGTCCGCGATCACGTGCACGTAGCGCCCGCCGGACTCGTCCATGTAGTCGCGACGGGCGGCCGCCACGTCGGCCACGGCGGTCGCCATCGGCACCTGGATGCCCAGGACGTTCCGGGTGGTGTGGGCGGCGCCCCCGCCGAACCCGACCAGGACGCCGGCGGCGCCGGTGCGCATCAGGTGCAGCGCGGCGGTGTAGGTGGCGCAGCCGCCGACGATCACCGGAACGTCCAGCTCGTAGATGAACTGCTTGAGGTTGAGCGGCTCGGCGGCGCTGGAGACGTGCTCGGCCGAGACGGTGGTGCCGCGGATGACGAAGACGTCGACGCCGGCGTCGACCACGGCCTTGGAGAACTCGGCGGTGCGCTGCGGCGAGAGCGCGGCGGCGGTGACCACACCGGAGTCGCGGACCTCCTGGATCCGCTGCTTGATCAGCTCGGCGCGGATCGGCGCCGCGTAGATCTCCTGGAGGCGGCGGGTCGCGGTGGACTCGTCGGTGATCGCGGCGATCTCGTCCAGCAGCGGCTGCGGGTCCTCGTAGCGGGTCCACAGGCCTTCGAGGTTCAGCACGCCCAGACCGCCGAGGCGGCCGATCTGGATGGCCTGCTGCGGCGAGACCACGCTGTCCATCGGGGCGGCCAGGAACGGCAGCTCGAAGCGGTACGCGTCGATCTGCCAGGCGATCGAGACCTCCTTCGGGTCCCGGGTACGGCGGCTGGGGACGACGGCGATGTCGTCGAAGGCGTACGCCCGTCGGCCGCGCTTGCCTCGCCCGATCTCGATCTCAGTCACTTCGAGCCCTTCTGCTTTGTTGCTCATGCCCGCGCCGGGTCACCCCGGCCGCACCCCAGTATCCCGTACCGCCGCTGGTCCCGCCCCGACGGCCCACGGCCCGGACACGCCCCGGAGGCCTCCGGCCGCGTCCGGAGCCGCGCCCCCGGGCCGCACCCCCGACGCACGCCGGGCAGCCCGAAGGGCCCGTCGCCGCGGTGCGGCAGCGGGCCCTTCGGGGTTCAGCGGGTCAGCGGGCCGAGTAGTTCGGCGCCTCGACGGTCATCTGGATGTCGTGCGGGTGGCTCTCCTTGAGGCCCGCCGAGGTGATCCGGACGAACCGGCCCTTGCTCTCCATCTCGGCGACGGTGGCGGCGCCGACGTAGCCCATGGTCTGGCGCAGACCGCCGACGAGCTGGTGCAGCACGGCCGACAACGGGCCGCGGTAGGGCACCTGGCCCTCGATGCCCTCGGGGACGAGCTTGTCGTCCGAGGCCACCTCGGCCTGGAAGTAGCGGTCCTTGGAGTACGAGCGGCCCTGGCCGCGGGACTGCATGGCGCCGAGCGAGCCCATGCCGCGGTAGGACTTGAACTGCTTGCCGTTGATGAACATCAGCTCGCCCGGGGACTCCTCGCAGCCGGCCAGCAGCGAGCCGAGCATCACGGTGTCGGCACCGGCGGCGAGCGCCTTGCCGATGTCGCCCGAGTACTGCAGGCCGCCGTCGCCGATGACCGGCACGCCGGCCGCCAGGCAGGCCTGGGCGGCCTCGTAGATGGCGGTGACCTGCGGGACGCCGATGCCGGCGACCACGCGGGTGGTGCAGATGGAGCCGGGGCCGACGCCGACCTTGACGCCGTCCACGCCGGCGTCGATCAGCGCCTGGGCGCCGTCCCGGGTGGCCACGTTGCCGCCGACCACGTCGATCTTGACCGCCGACTTGATCTTCGCGATCCAGGCCAGCGCGTTGTGGCTGTGGCCGTGCGAGGTGTCCACCACCAGGAAGTCCGCACCGGCCTCGACCAGGGCCTGGGCCCGGTCGAACGCCTCGGCGCTGGCACCGACGGCGGCGCCGACCAGCAGCCGGCCCTCGGCGTCCTTGGCCGCGTTCGGGTACTGCTCGGCCTTGACGAAGTCCTTGACGGTGATCAGGCCCTTGATCCGGCCCTCGTCGTCGACCAGCGGCAGCTTCTCGATCTTGTGGCGGCGCAGCAGGGCCATCGCGTCCACCCCGGAGATGCCGACCTTGCCGGTGATCAGCGGCATCGGGGTCATGATCTCGCGGACCTGGCGGCTGCGGTCCGACTCGAAGGCCATGTCGCGGTTGGTGACGATGCCGAGCAGCTTGCCGGCCTCGTCGGCGATCGGCACGCCCGAGATGCGGAACTTGGCGCACAGCGCGTCGGCCTCGGCCAGGGTGGTCTCCGGGCCGACCGTGATCGGGTCGGTGACCATGCCGGACTCGGAGCGCTTGACCAGGTCGACCTGGTTGGCCTGGTCCTCGACCGACAGGTTGCGGTGCAGCACGCCGACGCCGCCCTGGCGGGCCATGGCGATGGCCATGCGCGACTCGGTCACCTTGTCCATCGCCGCGGACAGCAGCGGGATGTTGACGCGCACGTTCCGGGAGACCCGCGAGGAGGTGTCCACCTGGTTCGGCAGCACCTCGGAGGCCCCGGGCAGCAGCAGCACGTCGTCGTACGTGAGCCCGAGCATCGCGAACTTCTCGGGTACGCCTGCGGCGTTGTAAGACATTTGGGGGGTACCTTCCGTGGCCGGCCTTATCCGCTCACGCCCGAGGGTGGGGGCGCATTCATCGCTCACTCGCGCAGACCGCCGAAGCCGGATGCAATGGGAGGATCCTCCAAGGGGACCCAGAGCGCACCCGTCAAACTTTGGCAACCCGCCCAGGCGCCGATACCCCATGGTACTGGCACCGCGAATGTGTCCTCGTGTGCCCTTGACAACAACCCGGCCCCGTGGCTCATTCCGCCCGGAAACGGTGGAAAGAGTGCGGATCGGGACGGGCGGCCGGATCGGGGGACCCGATCAGGAGGACTCCTCCGCGAGGGCCCGCAGCCGGCTGAGCGCCCGGTGCTGGGCGACCCGGACGGCGCCGGGCGACATCCCGAGCACCTCGCCGGTCTCCTCCGCCGACAGCCCGGCGGCCACCCGCAGCAGCACCAGCTCGCGCTGACGGGCCGGCAGGTTGGAGAGGAGTTCCTTCGCCCAGGCGGCGTCGCTGCTCAGCAGCGCCTGCTCCTCGGGGCCGAGCGCCTCGTCCGGCACCTCGGGCAGGTCGTCCTGCGGCACGACGGTCGAGCCGGGTCCGCGCATCGCGGCCCGCTGGAGGTCGGCGATCTTGTGCGCGGCGATCCCGTACACGAAGGCCTCGAACGGGCGCCCCTGGTCCTTGTACCGGGGCAGCGCGCAGAGCACGGCCACGCAGACCTCCTGCGCGACGTCGTCCACGTGGTGCCGGGCCCCGCCGGGCAGCCGGACCAGCCGGGCGCGGCAGTACCGCAGCGCCAGCGGGTGGACGTAGGCGAGCAGCGCGTCGATCGCCGGGCCCTCGCCGCGGACCGCGGCCGCGACCAGTTCGCCCATCAGCGGCGAGCCGCCCGTGCCGAGCACCGGCGGGCGGTCCGGGCCGGTCATGCCGACGGGAGCGTCGGAGTCGGCGTACGACGGATCACGGCCCGGACCGGAGGGCTCGGCCTCCGCCGGGTCCGCCTGGCCGGCCGTACCGGCGACGTCGTCGCGCATCGGTCCATGGTGCCTGGTCGAGCGGGAAAACGCGGCACCGCGTCCGGAGTTGTGCACCGGAACGTTATGCGCTGCGGCACCGTAGGGCGTGCCCCGCACCACCGGCCCCTCCTGCACCGTGCCGCCTCCCGCCCCGCCGCGATCGGTGGTGGTCCCGTCCGTCGCGCCGTCCGCCGAGTGTCCTGCGGCTGCGTGGTTCGCCGCAGTGCCTGTCCGCTGGTCCCCGAGGTGCTCCACTCCTCCATGGTGCAACCTCGGGACCGTAACGTCACACGCCTGTGCGGCACCCGCTCCGGGAACCGCCGGCGGCACGCCGCACCCGGCGGCGCCGCCGGTGGTCAGCGGACCAGGCCCCAGCGGAAACCCAGCGCCACCGCGTGCGCCCGGTCGGAGGCCCCGAGCTTCTTGAACAGCCGTCGGGCGTGGGTCTTGACGGTGTCCTCGGAGAGGAACAGTTCACGGCCGATCTCGGCGTTGCTGCGGCCGTGGCTCATGCCCTCCAGCACCTGGATCTCACGCGCCGTCAGCGTCGGCGCCGCGCCCATGTCGGGGCTGCGCAGCCGGCGCGGGGCGAGCCGCCAGGTCGGGTCGGCGAGGGCCTGGGTGACGGTGGCCCGCAGCTCGGCGCGCGAGGCGTCCTTGTGCAGGTACCCGCGGGCGCCGGCGGCCACCGCGAGCGCGACGCCGTCGAGGTCCTCGGCGACGGTGAGCATGATGATCCGCGCGCCGGGGTCGGCGGACAGCAGCCGCCGGACCGTCTCGACCCCGCCGAGGCCGGGCATCCGGACGTCCATCAGAACGAGATCGGAGCGGTCGGCCACCCAGCGGCGGAGGACCTCCTCCCCGTTCGTCGCGGTGGTGACCCGGTCCACACCGGGTACGGTCGCGACCGCGCGGCGAAGCGCCTCGCGGGCGAGCGGGGAATCGTCGCAAACGAGAACGGAAGTCATGACCGTCGTCCTCCGCAGCTGATCCGCGTCACGTTGAGCCTCCTGGCTGGTACGAACCTCTCCGACACGGCCGATCGGCGACAGACTCCGTCCTGATCGCCCCAACCTGCCCGCGATCGTTCCCGACGTCCGGCGCCCGCTAACCGCCTCCGCACTTCCAACGACCGTCACTCGAATGAGTTACGGCCTTCGGGGCCATCTCCACCACTGTACGTGGCCAACCCATTACCGATCAGCCGCATCGCGGTGCACACGCCGCACTTTTGCGCAGCTCGCGCGCGGTGGGCGTACGACCCGCACACCGATTCGGCACGTCGCGCGCCCGTCGGCCACCCGATTGCCACGCCCGCGCCCGGCGGAGCCCTTGCCCACTATGCCCGTTTTTATAGCTTTCGTATGGTCATTGACTGTTGTGCCAGTGTGTGGGTGACTTGTCCATGGAGTTGCCTTAAGTCATATTTCCAGGTGTCCACACCAGTGCATCGAAGCCCCGCCGCACCGCTCGGCAGCAGCCCCGCCGAACGCCCGGCCGACGGCCGACAGCCTCTGAAGGGAATGAGCCATGGCAGATTTCTCCCGCCTCCCCGGTCCCAACGCGGACCTCTGGGACTGGCAGCTCTCCGCAGCCTGCCGTGGCGTGGACAGCTCGCTCTTCTTCCACCCCGAGGGCGAGCGCGGGGCCGCGCGCAGTTCGCGCGAGGCCAGCGCCAAGGAGGTCTGCATGCGCTGCCCGGTGATCGCCGAGTGCGCGGCGCACGCGCTGGCGGTCCGTGAGCCGTACGGCGTCTGGGGCGGGATGACCGAGGACGAGCGCGAGGAGATGCTGGGGCGCTCGCGGCACCGACTGGTCGAGGTCCCGCTGGCCCCGCCGGCGGTCGCCCAGCGCTAGACCCGACTCCGTGAGCGCCGTGAAGAAACGTTCCTTCGCGGCGCTTCAGCCTTCTGGCTCACCCTACGTACCGGACCCCCGCGGCCCCGTCACCCACCGTCAGCGATCGGCGGCCGCCCCCGCCAGCCGCTCCAGCATCAGCGCCACGGCCGGCACCTCCGCCAGGTCCGGCAGGGTCAGCGCGACCACCTGGCGCACCGCGGGCGCCCCGGAGGCCGTGTGCACCGGCACCGTCGACACGCCGTCAGGACGCACCGACCGGAGCGCCAGCCGGGGCAGCACCGCCACCCCCAGCCCGGCCGCCACCAGGCCGACCACCGCCGGGTAGTCGTCCGTCGCGAAGTCGATCCGCGGCTCGAAGCCCGCCCCGGCGCACAGCTCCACCAGGTGCCCCCGGCACTGCGGGCAGCCGGCGATCCACTGCTCCCCCGCCAGCTCGGCCAGCCCCACCGCCCCGCCCCGCCCCGCCAGCCCGTGGCCGGCGGGCAGCAGGCCCACCAGCGGGTCGTCCAGCAGCGGGGTGACCACCAGATCGGACCAGTCGGACCCCGCGGTCAGCTGCTGCGCCTCCAGATTGGCCTCGGCCCGGGCCTCGCGCGGCGTGCCGTGGGCCGGCGCCGGGAGCGCGACGGCGCCGTCGGACTGCGGGTAGCGGAAGGCCAGCGCGATCTCGCACTCGCCGCCGCGCAGCATCGCCAGCGACTCCGGCGGCTCCGCCTCGACCAGCGACACGCGCACCCCCGGATGGCCGTCCCGCAGGCGGGCGACCGCGGGCGGCACCAGGGTGGAACTCGCGGTCGGGAAGGAGACCAGCCGCACCCGCCCGGCCCGCAGCCCGGCGATCGCGGCCACCTCCTCCTCGGCGGCCGAGAGCCCGGCGAGGATTCCGGTGGCATGCTTGAGCAGGACCCGGCCGGCCTCGCTGAGCTGCATCCCGCGGCCCGAGCGGACCACCAGCGGGGTGTCCACCGACTTCTCCAGCGCCTTCATCTGCTGGCTGATGGCGGGCTGCGTACACCCCAGCTCGCGGGCGGCGGCGGAGAAGGAGCCGGTGCGGGCGACGGCACGCAGGACGCGCAGATGGCGGGCCTCGATCATGCCTCAGTTATAAGGCAATCTTTGCATTCTGCAAAATTCTACTGATAGTTGAACGGTGAAGGTGAACGCCGGAGGCCCGGCCCGCCACCCCTCGCGGGGCGCGGACCGGGCCTCCGGTCAGGCGTCGGAGCCTCAGTGCGAGTGGCCGTGGCCGTGGCCGTGGCCGTTGTCGGCCTCCTCCTCCTTCTTCTCCACCACGAGGGTCTCGGTGGTGAGAAGCAGGGAGGCGATCGAGGCGGCGTTCTCCAGGGCGGAGCGGGTGACCTTGACCGGGTCGATGACGCCGGCCTTCACCAGGTCGCCGTACTCACCGGTGGCGGCGTTGTAGCCCTGGCCGGCCTCCAGCTCGGAGACCTTGGAGGTGATGACGTAGCCCTCCAGGCCGGCGTTCTGGGCGATCCAGCGCAGCGGCTCGTGCAGCGCCTTGCGGACGACCGCGACACCGGTCGCCTCGTCGCCCGACAGGCCCAGGCCACCGTCCAGCACCTTGGCGGCGTGGACCAGGGAGGCGCCACCGCCGGCGACGATGCCCTCCTCGACCGCGGCACGGGTCGCCGAGATGGCGTCCTCCAGGCGGTGCTTGCGCTCCTTCAGCTCCACCTCGGTGGCGGCGCCGACCTTGATGACGCAGACGCCGCCGGCCAGCTTGGCCAGGCGCTCCTGCAGCTTCTCGCGGTCCCAGTCGGAGTCGGTCGCGGCGATCTCGCCCTTGATCTGGGCGACGCGGCCGGCCACGGCCTCGGAGTCACCGGCGCCGTCGACGACGGTGGTCTCGTCCTTGGTGATGGTCACGCGGCGGGCGGTGCCCAGCACGTCCAGGCCGACCTGGTCGAGCTTGAGGCCGACCTCCTCGGAGATGACCGTGCCGCCGGTCAGGACGGCCAGGTCGCCGAGGATCGCCTTGCGGCGGTCGCCGAAGCCCGGGGCCTTGACGGCGACGGCGTTGAAGGTGCCGCGGATCTTGTTGACGACCAGGGTCGACAGCGCCTCGCCGTCGACGTCCTCGGCGATGATCAGCAGCGGCTTGGAGGCACCGCCCTGGAGGATCTTCTCCAGCAGCGGCAGCAGCTCCTGGATGGAGGAGATCTTGCCCTGGTTGATCAGGATGTACGGGTCCTCCAGGACCGCCTCCTGCCGCTCCGCGTCGGTGACGAAGTACGGCGACAGGTAGCCCTTGTCGAACTGCATGCCCTCGGTGAAGTCCAGCTCCACGCCGAAGGTGTTCGACTCCTCGACGGTGATGACACCGTCCTTGCCGACCTTGTCGATCGCCTCGGCGATCAGCTCGCCGACCTGGGTGTCCTGGGCGGAGAGCGACGCGACGGCGGCGACGTCGTCCTTGCCCTCGATCTCGCGGGCGATCGAGAGCAGGTGCTCGGAGACGGCGGCGACGGCCTTGTCGATGCCCTTCTTCAGGGCGGCCGGGCCGGCACCGGCGGCGACGTTGCGCAGACCCTCGTTGACCAGGGCCTGGGCCAGCACGGTGGCGGTGGTGGTGCCGTCACCCGCGACGTCGTTGGTCTTGGTGGCGACCTCCTTGACGAGCTGCGCGCCAAGGTTCTCGTACGGGTCGTCCAGCTCGACCTCGCGGGCGATGGTGACACCGTCGTTGGTGATGGTCGGGGCGCCGAACTTCTTGTCGATGACGACGTTGCGGCCCTTGGGGCCGATGGTCACCTTGACGGTGTCGGCCAGCTTGTTGACACCGCGCTCCAGCGAGCGGCGGGCGTCCTCGTCGAACTGCAGGATCTTCGCCATGTTCCCTATTCCCTCGGGGCTGCGGCCGGCCCACCGGCCGCCGAACTACGTGAACCAACAACCACGCCCCGGGCCCCTGTCACTTGGGACACGGATCCGGGGCGGGTCGGAACGTCTTACTTCTCGATGATCGCGAGGACGTCGCGGGCGGAGAGCACCAGGTACTCCTCGCCCTGGTACTTCACCTCGGTGCCGCCGTACTTCGAGTACAGGACGATGTCACCCACGGCGACGTCGAGCGGCAGACGCTGGCCGTCCTCGAAGCGGCCCGGGCCGACGGCCAGGACGACGCCCTCCTGGGGCTTCTCCTTGGCGGTGTCCGGGATAACCAGGCCGGAGGCCGTGGTGGTCTCGGCGTCGAGCGGCTGGACCACAATGCGGTCCTCGAGCGGCTTGATGGCAACCTTGCTGCTGGTGGTCACGTCCGAGCTCCCCTTCGGAGATTACGGGGTTTTCTAACGGGTAGGGCGATCCTGCGGGCCTGCCGTCGCGGGGGTCAGACACACATCGTCGCGTTAGCACTCTCCCGGTGGGGAGTGCCAAGGACGACCATAGGGCCGTGTTAGCACTCAGTCAACCAGAGTGCCAACGACGCGCCCTGGGACTCCCGGTTCCGCGGGTGAGCAGCCGCACTCGTGTGCGCCCCGGCCCGGCCCCCGCGGACTCCTGCCGTGACCTCGATCCCGGTGCGTCCGACCCCTGTGCGCGGGCCCGTCGCACCCGTCGGCCGGCCCGCCGACGGACCCGCCGCCCCGCCCACCGGAAGTCGAGCGGGCGTCCGGATTCCCGTACCCATGTACGGACGGCGCTCCCTCGGGCAGACTCCTGCCATGACGGACACCCCGGTACGCGTCGGCCCCTCCGGCGCGAAGGACGCCCCGCCCGCGCCGCCGCTCGTCCCGGGGGCGTTCCGGTGATCCGAGCGGCCGCCCCGTCCGCGCCGCCGCGGATCCACTGGGCGGCGGACCTGGTGCTCGCCGCGGTGGTGCTCGCGGTGACCGCCGTCGCGGTGTTCCTCGGATCGCTCGTGCTCAACGTGCTGAAGCTGCTCGCCCTGTACGGCCCCGGGACGGTGGCCCTGGACGTCTTCGGCGTCGTGGTCCTGCTCGTGCTGCTGACCCTGACCTTCCGGGGCACCCGGCGGCTCGGCTACCGGATCACGCCGTACGCCGCGGTGGCCGCGGCACCGCTGGGCGTGCTCGTGGGCTGGCTCGCCTCCGGCATCCCCGTCATCGGCCGGTGACCGCCGCACCGCTGCGGTGACCGACCGGCCGAGCGGCGAGAATGGCCCCCGTGGACACCGAGAACCTCCAGCCGCTGCTGACGCCCGAGGGCCAGGCCCTGCTCGCCGAACTGCGCGAGTTCACCCCCGAGGAGGAGCTGGCGCTGGCGACCCGCCTGCGCCGGGAGCATCCGGCGGAGCTGGTCTCGGCGGCCTTCGGGCAGGCGCGGCTGCGGCAGCGGGCGCGGGCGAAGTTCGGGGCGGACGCCGACCTGATGTACTTCACGCCCAACGGGGTCGAGCAGTCCACCCGGCGCAGCGTGGCCGAGTGGCGGGCGCAGCGGTTCGCCGCGCTGGGCGTCCGACGGCTGGCGGACCTGTGCTGCGGCATCGGCGGGGACGTGCTGGCGCTGGCCCGGGCGGGCATCGAGGTGCTGGCCGTCGACAAGGACCCGGCGGCCTGCGCCGCCACCGCGGCCAACGCCGCCGCCCTGGGCCTGTCCGAGCTGGTCGAGGTGCGCTGCGCGGACGTCGCCGAGGTGGACGTCACCGGCTACGACGCGGTGTTCACCGACCCGGCCCGGCGCACCTCGCGCGGCCGGGTGTTCGACCCGGAGGCGTACGCCCCGCCGCTCTCCTGGGCGATCGAGGCCGGCCGGCGGACCCCGATCGGCGCGCTGAAGGTCGCGCCGGGCATCCCGCACGAGGCCGTGCCGCGGGACGCCGAGGCCGAGTGGGTCTCCGACCACGGCGACGTCAAGGAGGCGGTGCTCTGGTTCGGCACCAGGGCCGCGAGCCCGCACCGCGCCACCCTGCTGCCGCAGGGCGCCAGCCTGACCGGCGGCGACCTGCCCGACCCGCCGGCCGGCCCGGTCGGGCGGTACCTGTACGAGCCGGACGGCGCGGTGATCCGGGCCCACCTGGTGGCCGAGGTGGCCGGGCAGGTGGGCGGCCGGCTGATCGACCCGAAGATCGCCTACCTGACCTCGGACGAGCTGGTCGCCACCCCGTACGCGCACGCCTTCGAGCTCACCGACGTGCTGCCGTTCCACATCAAGAAGCTGAAGGCGCTGCTGCGCGAGCGGGCGGTCGGCACGGTGGTGATCAAGAAGCGCGGGATGGCGATCACCCCGGAGGAGCTGCGCCGCCAGCTCAAGCCCTCCGGGCCGAACAGCGTCACGGTGATCCTCAGCCGCACCGACAACGGGCCGCTGATGATGCTGGGACAGCCGGTCGCGGCGTCCTAGGGGGTCGACCCGCGGCCTCGGTCACACGGGTGGCTGGATGTAGTCCTCCAGCCGCGCCACCGAGAAGCCCTGCTCCTGTATCCGGGCCAGCAGGTCGCCGAACATCTGGGTCATCGTGGCGCCCTTGAGCTCCTTGGGGCCGCGGAAGTGCGCCAGGATTATGTCGCCGGGCTTCAGCTGCTTGTCCCCCGCCTGGTACTGCATGTCGTGGATCTGCATCGACTCGCGCCAGAGCACCATCGCGCGCGGGCCGCACTGCTGGACCGAGGTGTTGAGCGTCGGGGTGTTGGCGCCGTCGCCGAACGGCGGGCGGAACAGCAGCGGGGCGGCGCCGTACTGCTGGGTGAGCGCGGACTGCGCGTCGCAGATCTCGGACTTCTGCTTCTCCGCCGGGATCCTGCTCATCACCGGGTGGTCCACGGTGTGGTTCTGGACGTGGTTGCCCAGGGCCTGGAGCGGCTTGAAGTAGCCGTAGTCGTTCTTGACGATGTCCCGGGTCAGGAACATCGATATCGGCACCTTGAGGTCGGTGAGCATCTCGACGAACTTCGGGTCCTTCTCGGCCCCGTCGTCGATGGTGATGAAGACGACCTTGTCGCTCGTTTTCACGTCGCTGAACACCGGGACGGGGCCCGTCCGTTCGAGCTTTATCGGCTTGTCGGCGGGCGGCGCCGGGGCGGGGGCGAGCGGGGTGAGGTTCCACTTGGCCCAGGCCGCCGCGCCCGCTCCCGCCGGGGCGCCGGCCGCGGCGGCGGTGGTCGCGGCCGCGGTCGGCGCGGCGCCGGAGGACCGGGGCGCGGCCGGCGTGGTCGCGGCGGCCGGGGCGGCGCTGCCGCCGCCCCCGTTGTCGCCGCACCCGGTGGCGAGGGCCAGCAGGGCCACCGCCCCCGCCGCGTACGTCCTGGTCCTGCTCCGCCCGTTCCTGATCACCGCTGCGCGCTCCCGGTTCCCGTCCAGCATTCTCTCAGCTATGCACGGTAACGGCCGGTCCTGCGGTTCCCGGTACGGGGCTACTCCACGTGCTCGCTGGTGAAGGACCAGCGGTGCACCGGGCGGCCGAGCAGCTCGGCCGGCGGGTCGGCGACGGGCACCGGCTCGCCGTTCCACCAGGTGATCAGCAGCACCCGCCCGCCCGGGGCGGTGAGCAGTTCGAGGCGCTCCAGCCCGGCCGAGCCGCGGAGCCGGGGCAGCGCCGACTCCCTTGCCCAGGCGGCGAGTTCGGGCCCGCACCCGTCGGCGGCCCGGGCCTCCCACATCGCGGCGACGGTCATGCCGCGCCACCGCCGAGGGCGTCGTAGGCCTGGCCGTGGACGTCGGTGTGGGGCACGTGGACCTCGGTCACCGGCAGCGAGGAGTCGGCGGACAGGTCGAAGGCGGACGGCGTGCGGTCGCGCCACACCATCTCGGCGCCGAGCGCCGCGACCATCGCGCCGTTGTCGGTGCACAGGCCCGGCCGGGGCACCCGCAGCCGGATGCCGGCCCGGTCGCAGCGCTGCTGGGCCATCTCGCGCAGCCGCGAGTTGGCCGCCACGCCGCCGCCGATCATCAGGTGGTCGACGCCGCTGTCCTTGCACGCCTTGACGGCCTTGCGGGTGAGCACGTCGGTGACCGCCTCCTGGAAGGACGCCGCCACGTCGGCGATCGGCACCTCCTCGCCGGCCCGGCGCCTGGCCTCCACCCAGCGGGCGACGGCGGTCTTCAGGCCGGAGAAGGAGAAGTCGTACTCCGGGTCGTTCTTGCCGGTCAGGCCGCGCGGGAAGGCGATCGCCTTCGGGTCGCCGTCGCGGGCCGTGCGGTCGACGATCGGGCCGCCGGGGAAGCCGAGGCCGAGCACCCGGGCGACCTTGTCGAAGGCCTCGCCGGCCGCGTCGTCGATGGTCGCGCCGAGCGGGCGGACGTCGCTGGTGATGTCCTCGCTGAGCAGCAGCGAGGAGTGCCCGCCGGAGACCAGCAGGGCCATCGTCGGCGAGGGCAGCCGGCCGTGCTCCAGCTGGTCGACGCAGATGTGCGAGGCGAGGTGGTTGACCCCGTACAGCGGCTTGTCCAGGGCCCAGGCGTACGCCTTCGCGGCGCTGACGCCGACCAGCAGCGCGCCGGCCAGGCCGGGGCCCGCGGTGACGGCGATGCCGTCCAGGTCGCTCGCCTTGATCCCGGCGGTGTCCAGGGCGCGCTGGATGGTCGGGACCATCGCCTCCAGGTGCGCGCGGCTGGCGATCTCCGGGACGACGCCGCCGAAGCGGGCGTGGTCGTTGACGCTGGAGGCGACCGCGTCGGCCAGCAGCGTGGTGCCGCGCACGATGCCGACGCCGGTCTCGTCGCAGGAGGTCTCGATGCCGAGGACGAGCGGTTCGTCAGCCATGGCGGGTGTCCTCAATGTCCTTCGGGTCAGTGCTGTCAGTGCTCGGGGAGTCGAGGCGCATCACCAGCGCGTCGACGTTGGCGGGCTGGTAGTAGCCGCGCCGGATGCCAACCGGTTCGAAGCCGTGGCGCTCGTACAGCCGCTGGGCGCGCGGGTTGTCCACCCGCACCTCCAGCAGCAGCTCGGCGCACTCGCGCCGGGCGGCCTCCCGGATCAGGTCGGTGAGCAGCGCCGCGCCGAGGCCGGCGCCCTGGTGGCGCGCGTCGACGGCGATGGTCTGGACGTCGCCCTCACCGGCGATCGCCATCAGGCCGGCGTAGCCGACGATCGTGCCGTCCGGGGCGGCCGCGACGGTGTAGTGGCGGGTGCCGCCGGGGTGGGAGTCGGCCAGTTCGGACCAGAACATCCCAGCTGACCAGGCGTCCTCGGGGAAGAGCCGCAGCTCCAGCTCCAGCACCGGCGCGATGTCCCACCAGCGCATCGGGCGCAGGGTGGTGCCGTGGTTCACGCCGGGAGCACCGCCTTGTAGCCGGCCGGGACCTGGGCGTCCGGGCGGCGCAGGTACAGCGGGTGGTTCGGGAGCAGCTCGCGCCCGGCGGCCAGCTCGGCGGCGGCGAAACCGGCCAGGGCGCCGGCCGAGACGTGCTCGGGGCCGTGCCCGCCCGGGAAGGCGTCGGGGTAGAGCAGCGCGCCGGCGCCGACGGAGCGTTCCTGCGGGGTCAGCTCGGCCGGGCGGTCCACGCCGGGGCCCTCGGTGCGGCGGCCCTCGGCGTCGTACGAGGCCCAGTAGACCTCCTTGCGGCGCGCGTCGGTGGCGACCGTGAACGGCTGCCCGGCCAGGCCCTCGGCGCGGGCCTGGAAGGCGATCGCGTCCAGGGTGCAGACGCCGTGCACCGGCAGCCCGAGCGCGTGGCCGAGCGCGGCGGCGGTCACCAGGCCGACCCGCAGGCCGGTGTACGGGCCGGGGCCGACGCCGACCGCGATGCCGGTCAGCCGGTGCTTGTCCACCCCGGCGGCCCGCAGCACCCCGTCGATCGCGGGCAGCAACAGTTCGCCGTGGCGCCTGGCGTCGACCTGGTGGGTCTCGGCGAGGACGGCCGTGCCGTCGTGGACGGCGGCGGTGACGGCGGGGGTAGCGGTGTCGAACGCGAGCAGCAGCACGGGGTCAAGGTTAGACCGCGTTGGGCCGACCGGCCGATCGGCAAGGTGTACCAGCCGGGAACACACATCCGAGGCGCTGCGACCCGCGCGGATGAACCTGGCACGATGGGGCCGTACGTAAAGGGACGGCGGCGGGAGCGGCAACGTGGCGAAGATGGGTCCTGGAGTGGTGGTCACGGGGTTGACCCTGGGGGCCCTGGCGGTGGTGAGCCTGCTGGCCTTCCAGGCCAACGGCGCCCAGGACCGGGCCGGCGGCCCCAGGCCCACGGCCACCACCACGGCGACCGGCACGGCCACCGCCGCGGCGCCGACCGCCTCGGCCACCCCGACCGTCCCGGCGCTGCCGACCACCTCGGGCACCGGCATCCGGGTGGTCTACTCGGTCGGCAGCCACTACGTCTGGCTGGTCGACCCGAAGAAGACCCCGCAGGTCGCGGCCGCCTTCCCGGTCACCCCGGGCTCGGTCGAGCCGGCCCCGGGCAGCTACGCCGTGTACAGCCGCACCCAGACCACCACCGGGACGGACGGCAAGCAGATCGAGCACGTGGTGCGCTTCGCGCAGCAGAACGGCGTGGTGTTCGGCTTCAGCGCGGCGGTGGACGGCGCGACGCCGACCACCGACCCGAGCGCCAAGACCGGCGGCATCCGCAGCGGGCGCGCCGAGGGGCAGCTGCTCTGGGACTTCGCGCCCAAGGACACCAAGGTGGTCGTGATCGCCTGACCCGGACGACCCGGAACGGCCCGGCCCGGAAGGACCGGCCTCACGCGGCCCGGGGCGCCTGCGCCTCGGGCCGTTCGTCCTGTCGGGGCCGCGGTTCGGGCGGGGTGGACACCGCCTCGGCGGCCGCGCAGGCGGCCAGCAGCGCCCGCATCGGCTCTCCCGGAGCGCGACGGGCCGGTTCTCCGGCCCCGGCGGCGGGGACCGCGCGCTTCGGGGCGGGGGTGGTGCTCGACATGGCGCCTCCCTAGTTAGGCAGACCTAACCGCAGCACCCATCCCACCACGCCCGGCACCCCGCCCGCAACATCTTGCCGACAGCCTGTCGGCAAGATGTCAGCGGGACGTCGTCGCCCCCCTCGGCGCCCGTCCGCTATCCGAGGTCCGCCAGCGCCGCGTCCGCCCAGCGCGGGCCGATCCCGGTCAGCACCACCCGGCGCGGGTCCTGGTCGTCCCCGTCCGCCGTGCCGCCGATGGCGCGCTCGATCCGGACCTCCAGCCGGTCCTCGGACAGCCGCTCGACCTTGCCCTCGCCCCACTCGACCACGACCACCGACTCGGGCAGCGAGACGTCCAGGTCGAGGTCCTCCATCTCGTCCAGGTCCCCGCCCAGCCGGTACGCGTCCACGTGCACCAGCGCCGGGCCGCCGACCAGCGAGGGGTGCACCCGGGCGATCACGAAGGTCGGCGAGGTCACCGCCCCGCGGACCTGCAGGCCCTCCCCCAGGCCCCGGGTCAGCGTGGTCTTCCCCGCGCCCAGCTCCCCGGAGAGCAGCACCAGGTCACCCGGCCGCAGCAGCGCGGCCAGCTCCCGGCCGAGCCGGCCCATCCGCTCCGGGGTGGGGACGGTGAGAGTGGCGTGCGAGCCCATGCGCGTGTCTTGCCCTTCGGTCCGTACCGGCGCACCGACCACCGGCCGCCACCGCTACCGTGCCACATCCGCGCGCCACCGGGGCTCACACGGGGTCGACGACGGCTTCCGCGACCCGCTCCCGGGCCAGGTCGAGGACGGCCGCGGGCAGCGGCGCCGCCCCGGCGAAGCCGGCGGCCCGGCGCAGCAGCCGCGCCAGCTCGTGGTCCACCAGCTCCGGGCGTTCCAGCATCACCAGGTGCCCGGCGCCCTCGGCCAGGACCAGTTCGGCGCCGGGCAGCCGCGCGGCCATCGCCTCGCTGTGCGTCGAGGGCGTCAGCAGGTCCTTCGTCCCGGCCAGCACCAGCGCGGGCAGGCCCCGCAGGGCGGCCAGCGCCTCGTACTTCTCGTGCGCGCCGAACACCGGGTAGAACTCGGCGACCACGTCGATCGGGGTGGCGTCCAACAGGTGCTCGGCGAAGCGCACCACGCCGGGGTCGACGTCCCGGCCGCCGAAGGAGAACCTCCGGTAGAACACGGCGGCCACGTCCGAGCCCAGCCGCCTGGTCGCCTCGACCAGGTCGACCTGGCGGCCCAGCAGCTTCACCATGCCGGGCGCGACCTTCCTGAACAGCTTCGCGCCGGCCCTCGGCAGGCCGAGGCTGACCTCGTTCCAGTCCCCGGCGAGGGTGCCGATCAGCGCCACCCCGGCGACCCTCTCGCGGAACAGCTCCGGGTGCTGGTCGGCCAGCGCCATCACCGTCATGCCGCCCATCGAGTGGCCCACCAGCACCAGCGGCCCGGTCGGGGCGACGGCGTCGATCACGGCCTTGAGGTCGCCGCCCAGCTGGTCGATGCCGGCCGGCTCGCCCGCCAGGTACGAACGGGAGCGCTCGGAGCGGCCGTGGCTGCGCTGGTCCCAGAGGACCAGCCGCATGCCCTCGCGCAGCGCGGCCCGCTGGAAGTGCCAGCTGTCCTGGTTGAGGCAGTAGCCGTGGCAGAACACCACGGTCAGCGGCTCGGCGCCGGCGCCGTCCCCGTCCGGCCCGCTCCAGCCGGTGCCGTCCAGCTCGACGTACAGCTCGGTGCCGTCCGGCGCGGCCACCGTCCTCGGACGGCCGCGCAGCGAGCCGTACGGGGCGTTCGCGTCCAGCTCGGCCCGGGCCCGGCGGCGCATCGCCCGGCCGACGGTCAGCCGCTCCACCGCGACGCCCGCGGCCGCCCCGGCCGCCAGTACGCCGACCGAGATCCCGATCACACCCGCCCGGCTCACCCCGGAGGCGGCGCCGGCCGCCTTGGCGACCGCCGCGACCGGACTGCCCTCGGCCGGTGCGCCGGTCATGCCGACGGGCCCTCCGGGTGGCTGCCGCCGAGGTAGCGGCGGGGCACCCGGGCGCCGATCCGGGTGATGATCTCGTACGAGATGGTGCCGCAGGCGCGGGCCCAGTCCTCCGCGGTGGGCTCGCCGCGCTCGCCGTTGCCGAACAGCAGCACCTCGTCGCCGATCGCCGGGGTGTCGCCGCCGAGGTCCACCACGAACTGGTCCATCGCGACCCGGCCGGCCACCGTGCGCCACTTGCCGTCGATCTGCACCGGGCCGGTACCGCTGGCGTGCCGGGGGATGCCGTCGCCGTAGCCGACCGGGACCAGGCCCAGGGTGGTCTCGCCCGGCGTCGTGTAGTGGTGGCCGTAGCTGACCCCGTGCCCGCCGGGGACGTGCTTGACCAGCGCCAGCCGCGCGGTCAGCGCCATCACCGGGCGCAGCCCGAAGTCGGCCGGCGAGCCCACCTCCGGCACCGGCGACAGCCCGTACGCGGCCAGGCCGGTGCGGACCAGGTCGAAGTGCGACTCGGGCAGCAGCAGGGCGGCCGGGGAGTTCGCCAGGTGCCGGACCGCGGGGCGCAGCCCGGCGGCCTCGGCCGTGGCCAGCGCGGCGCGGTAGGAGTCCAGCTGGGCCTGGATCGACGGGTGGCCCGGCTCGTCCGCCGCGGCGAAGTGCGACCACACGCCGACGACCGTCAGCAGCCCCTCCGTCTCGGCCCGGCGGGCGGCGGCCACCAGCCGCGGCCAGTCGTGCGGCTGGCAGCCGTTGCGGCCGAGGCCGGTGTCGGCCTTCAGGTGCACCCGGGCCGGGATGCCGGTCTCGCGGACGGCGGGCAGCAGCTCGTCCAGCGCCCACTGGCCGCTGACCGAGATGTCCAGGTCCGCGCGCAGCGCCTCGTGCCAGGGCCCGCCCGGCGTCCACAGCCAGCACAGGATGCGGGCCTGCTCCGGGCGGATGCCCGCGGCCCGCAGCGCCAGCGCCTCGTCCGGCGTCGCGCAGCCGAGCCAGCCGATCCCGTTCGCGACCGCTTCCCGGGCGCACTCGACCGCGCCGTGGCCGTAGGCGTTCGCCTTGACGGCGAGCATCACCGCCGCGCCGCCGACGCGTTCGCGCAGGGCGGCGAGGTTGCCGCGCAGGGCGGCGAGATCGATGGTCGCCTCGGCCCGGAGGCCGTCGGTGCGGGTGGCTGTGCCGGTCGTGTTCGCAGTTGTCATCAGGGTCAGTCTCCCAGACGTCCCGGAGTCCTCGCCGAACGGCCCGGCGGCGCGGCGGACCCCTACGACGCGCCGACGTGCGGCGGACCGCCCGTTCACCCCGTTCAGGACGCCGCAACCGGATGTCCCGGTTCCGGCGGTCACCCCGCGCGGACCGCCCGCCACACCGCCGGGAGCGCCCCGGCCACCGCGAGCGCCGTCGTCGGGGCGCCCGGCACGCCCGCCGCCTCGCGGCCGGCCAGGCCGTGCAGGTAGGCGGCCGCCGACGCGGCGTCCAGCGGCGCGAGGCCGGCCGCCAGCAGGGAGCCGGCCAGCCCGGCCAGCACGTCGCCGCTGCCGGCGGTGGCCAGCCAGGAGG
>NZ_JBHXTL010000127.1:14370-27690 GCF_042677365.1 Kitasatospora sp. NPDC127116 | reverse complement strand
ACCGTGTGCCCGGCGGGACGGCGGATCCGGCTCAGTCGGCCACGGACCGGACGGCCTCGCGGATCACGTCCACGACCCGCTCGGGCCGGGAGAGCATGACCAGGTGCGAGGAGTCGACCTCGACCGCGGTCGCCCCGGCACGCCGGTAGCCGAACCGCTGGACGTCGGGGTTGAGGGTGCGGTCGGCGGATGCGACGATCCCCCAGGACGGCTTGTCCTTCCATGCCGCGGTCGGCGCGGCCTCACCGAACGCCGCCGCGGCGAGCGGACGCTGGGTGACGGCGAGGACCCGGGCGAGGGCGGGGTCGACATCGGCCGCGAAGATCGCCGGAAGGCGGTCGACCTCCACCGACACGTCGGTGCCCTCGCCCTCCCCGCCGTCCAGCGGGAACGGGCTGTACACGAGGGCGGAGGCGAGCTCGGAGTCGGGGAAGCCACCCTGCAGTTCACCCAGGCTCTCCCCCTCCTCCAGCGCGTAGCCCGCCAGGTACACCAGGGCCTTCACGTTCTCCTCGGCACCCGCCACGGTGATCACCGCGCCGCCGTAGGAGTGGCCGACCAGCACGACCGGCCCGGGTATCCGCCGGACCACCGACGCGATGTAGGCGGAGTCGCCGGTCAGACTGCGGTTCGGCACGGCGGGCGCCACCACGTCCAGTCCGTCGGCCAGCAGTTCGGGGATGACCCGGGCGAAGCTGGAGGCATCGGCGAAAGCACCGTGCACCAGCACGACGGTGGGCGTGTCGTTGGTCGTCATGGCTGAGTCCTCTTCGGATCGCTGATTTCCTCGGGGCGTCCGCGGGCACGCCGGGAGTCCGGCGGGTTCGCGTGGCGGGCCCGGTCGCGGCAAGGCGCCTGCTCGGGCCGGGTATCGCCCTCGGCGCCGGTTCCGGCGCTGCCCACCAGGCTAGGAGCGCGTGGCCCCGGGGCCTGTTCCCCCGGCGCACCGGGTGCGGTCGGTCCGCGCACCGTCGCGGGCGGGCCTGCTCCGCCGACCGGCCGGGGGATGCCGGCCGGTCGCGGCGCGCCGCCCGGGCTCACCAGGAGCGGCGGTGCAGCGCCATGTGGACGGTGTCGACGGCCTGGATCAGTGCGGCCCGGGTGGTGCCCGTGGGATGGATCCCACCGACGAGCAGGAAGCCGTGCATCACGCCCTGGTAACGCGTCGACACCACCGGCACACCGGCCGCCCGGAGCCTGGCCGCATAGGCCTCGCCCTCGTCCCGCAGCACATCGGCCTCCGCCGTGACCACCAGCGCCGGCGGCAACCCCACCAGCTCCTCCAGCGACGCCCGCAACGGCGCCGCCGTGGCCCGCGTACGCAGCCGCGGTTCGGGCAGGTAGTCGTCCCAGAACCGGCGCATGTGGTCACGGTGCAGGAAATAACCGCTGGCGAAACGACGGTACGAGGCGGTGTCGAAATCCGCGTCGGTGACGGGGTACAGCAGCACCTGCTGCGCCAGCCGCACATCGCCGCGCTCACGCGCCAGCAGCGTCAGCGCCGCCACCAGATTGGCCCCGGCGGAATCACCGACAGCCGCGATCCGCTCCCCCTCCAGACCGATCCCACGACCGTGCTCCTGGATCCAGCGGGCCACCGCGTGACACTGCTCGACCGCCACCGGGTAGCGGGCCGCGGGCGCCCGGGCATAGTCGACGTACACGACCGCCGCGTCGGTGCCCAGAGCGAACTCCCGTACCAACCGCGCATAACAGGCGGCATCGCCCAACGACCAGCCGAGACCGGGCACGAACAGCACCACCGGACTCGGCTCGACGGCACCGACCGGCCTGGTCACCCGAACCCGCACCCGCCCGGTCGGCCCGCACGGCAGCACGAACCACTCCGACGTGGTGCCGTACGGATCGTCCTCGTCCTCGTCCGCGCTGATGCTCGGCAGGCTGTCGAGAGCGAGGAAGGAGAGGTCCGGCAGCTCCGTCCGTGCCGCTCCGGCCCGGGTGTCCAGGAACTCCTGGAGTTCCCGGTCGAGCACCGGTCGCCGGGCCGGGGAGGGAGTGGGGTCGGACAACTCTTCGCTCCTGGCGTGATCGGAAGGGCCTGACCGTGCGCGGGGAGCACACCACGGCCGGGCGCGCCCGGCCGGACTTCCTCAACCGGCCCGGTGGCGACCGTCTCGTTGTCCATCCGGTCCGGTCTCCTGAATCGGGAGATTCACAGACCGTACACGACCCGGCCTGGTGGCGTCATGGATGAAGTCCGCGACGGCCGTCGGCCGGGAGAGGGCCACACTGTGGGAGGCGCCGGGCAGTTCGAGGACGGTGGCGCCGGCCCGCTGGGCGGTGAAGCGCTGGATCTCCGGGTGCAGCGCCCGGTCGGCCCCCGCCACCAGGGCCCAGGAGGGCGTGGTGCGCCAGGCCGCCGCCGTCGGCGCGTCGCTGAACACCCGCTCGGCGACGGGGCGTTGGAGTGCCGCGAGCACCTGCGCCACCTCCGGGTCGAGGTCGGCGGCCATCAGCGACCGGAAGCACTCGGCCGGCACGGTCAGCTCCGGCTCCCGCCCGGTGCCGCCGGTGGGCAGCTCCGTGCGCCGCAGCCGGGGAATCAGCGGCGCGGGGGTGAAGCGCTCCGCGAGCGCGTCGAAGCTCTCCCCCACGTCGGGCAGGTAGGCGGCCACGTAGACCAGCGCCAGGACGTTCGGGGCGGCGGCCCCGGCCTCCGTGATCACGGCGCCCCCGTAGGAGTGGCCGACCAGGACGACCGGGCCGTCGATGCCCGCCACGACGGCGGCCAGGTAGGCGGCGTCGTGGGCGAGTCCCCGCAGCGGGTTGGCGACGGCGAGGACCGCCAGGCGGCGCCACTGGAGCTCGGCGATGACGCCGAACCAGGTACTCGCGTCGGAGCAGCCGTCGTGGACGAGCACGACGGTGGGCCGGGTGGGGGGCATGGCGGCCTTTCGGACGGCGCCGGACGTCCGGGCGCGAAGGACTGCGGGGACGGGTTCGGAAGGGTCGGCGGTCGTCGAGCGGCAGCCCGCGCTGACGATTCTCCCGGCGTGCCGACCGGCTGACCACCGACCGACGTAGGGATCGCCCGGCCGAACTTCATCGCTCTGTAGCAACGGCCCACCGGCCCTGCCGGCCGACAGGGCCGACCCGACCGGCAGGCCTCCGGCCGTGGACGGCGCACGCGGCCCGCGATGGGGCCGCCCCGCACGGCGTACCCTCGGGGAGCCGCGAACGGCGGCAGGGCGGGGTCGTCCCTCGGCACGGGCCGAGCCCGGCCCCGGCAGGCGAGCACGGAACGGGAAGGCGTCCATGGCAGGGTCAGGCGGTCCGCTGTCCCGTGGCGGCCTGCGCGGCCGGGAGGCCGAGCTCGAACGGCTCCAGGCGCTGATCACCTCGGTGGCCCGCACCGGAAGCGGCGGACTGGCCCTGATCCAGGGGGAACCGGGCATCGGCAAGACCACCCTGCTCGCCGAGGCCGCCGCCAGGGCCCGGGCCGCGGGCTTCTCCGTGGGCGTCGGCAGGGCCGACGAGCTGCACCACGTCGTACCGCTCTCCTCCCTGGCCACCGCCGTCCGGCACGGCGAGCGTCCACTGCTGTCCGACGACGCCTTCGCCGACCTCGCCCGCCATCACGACCAGCGGATCTGGCTGGTGGAGCGTCTGGCCGAGGCCGTCGAGGCCAGGGCGGGCGGCGTTCCGGTGCTGGTCGGCCTGGACGACGTCCAGTGGGCCGACGCGCTGAGCCGGTTCGCCCTGCAGCAGCTCCCGACCCGGCTGCGGAGCTCGCCGGTGCTGTGGGCGCTGACCTCCCGTCCGGAGCCCTCGGGCCCGGCCGAGGAGATCGTGACGGCCGCGACCGGCGGCCTCCCGACCGTCACCGTGACCCTGGGCCCGCTGTCGGGCGCGGCCATCGGCCAGCTGGCCGGCGACACGCTCGGGGCGGCGGTCGACGGACGGGTGCGGGAGCTGTTGGACGGAGCGGGCGGCAACCCGTTCCTGGCGGTCGAGATGCTCGTGGGTCTGCGCGGCGCCGGGTCCTCGCCGGAGGCCGTGCCCCCCGGGCTGGTGGTGGGTGTGCGCGGCAGGCTCAGGTCGCTGCGGCCCGACACCCTGCGCTTCCTCCGGATGGGGGCGGTGCTGGGACGCTGCTTCGGCTTCGAGGACGCCGCCGCGCTCTGCGGCCGGTCGGGCGCCGACCTGGTCCCGGCGCTGGAGGAGGCCGTGCGGGCCGGGCTCCTGGACGACGACGGTGACCGGCTGGTGTTCCGGCACGATCTGCTGCGCCAGGCGGTCTACGCCGACATCCCGCCGTCGGCCCGGAAGGCCCTGCACCGCGAGGCCGCCCGCGGCCTGGTCGCCGCGGGCCGGCAGCCGATCGACGCGGTGCCGCACGTCCTCAGGGGTTCGCTGCCCGGGGACGAGGAGGCCGTGGCGCTGCTGCGGCGGGCGGCCGAGGACGTCCTGCCGGTCACACCGGGCCCGGCGGCCGACCTGATGACGCGCGCCCTCGACCTGGTGCCGTCCGCGGGGCCGCTGCGGTTCGCCGTGGGTGAGCAGGCGGTCCTCTGCCTGACCCGGGCCGGCCGGAACCGGGAGGCGCTGTCGACGGGTGACCGGCTGCTGGCCGAGCGACCGCCGCTGGCGACCTTCGGCCGGCTCCAGGCCGCCCTCGGCGGGACGCTGTGGACCATGGACCTCGCCGACGAGCTGCGCCGCCGCACCGAAGCCGCCCTCGCCGTGGGGGGCTCCGCCCCGGAGGTCCGTGCCAGGCTGGCCGCCCAGCGCGCACTGGCCCTGTCCCGGGGCTCCGACCTCGTCGCGGCGCGCGAGGCCGGCGAGGCCGCGCTGGGTGACGCCACCGCGGTCGGTGACCGGGAGGCGCAGGTCCTCGCCCTGTCCGGGTTGGGCGAGATCGCGCTGAACGCCGGTGAGAACGCGGTCGCGCTGGAGCGCTTCGCCGCGCTGAGCGCCGTCGATTCCGCCTTCCTCCCCGAGGAGGTCGTCGCGCACCTGCACATGGACGACTTCGCGTCCGGCGAACGCCTGCTCCTGCGGGCGGCGGACGGGGACGGGGCGACGCGTCAGGCCATGCTGCTGTGGGCGCAGGGCCAGCACGACCTGGGAATCGGCCGGCTCGACGACGCCGATGCCGGCTTCGTGACCATGGAGCGCCTGGAGGACGAGGTGCGGGTGCCCGTCCAGCAGGTGAACGGTCGTGTGATCCGCTCCCGGATCGCCCTGCTGTGCGGCGACCGGGAGGCGGCGCGGGAGCACCTGGTCGCCGCGCGGGAGCGGCTGGCGGTCAAACCGAACCCGGGCAACACGGCCGCGGTGCGGTTCCTGGAGGCGGTCCACGCCGAGGCCGACGGGGACACCGGGCTCGCCGTCGACCGGATCCGCCGTGTCCAGCGGGAGGGCTCCTTCATGCGGTGGCGGCTCCTGCGGGACTGGGTCGATTCCGCGATCCGCATGTCCCTGCGCGGCGGGGAGCGCGAACTCGCCGAGGACCTGGCCACGCAGGCCGAGGCCCACGCCGCACGCAACCCGGCCGTGCCGACCGCCACGGGCATCGCGGCGCACGCCCGCGGGCTCGTGAACGGTGATCCCGCCCTGCTCGAACACTCCGTGGAGCTGCTCGGGGCGAGCCCCCGCCCGCTGGTCCGGGCCGCCGCGTACGCCGACCTCGGGCAGGCGCTCCTGACGGCGGGACACGCGGAGCGGGCCGCGGCCGCGCTGGCCCGCGCACGGGAGACGTTCGCCGGGTCGGGCGCCCACGCCGCGGCGGCACGGGTGCCGCGGGCTCGGGAGGGTGCGGGCACCGGCAGTCGCGGGGCGGCCGCCGCGCGTCGCCCCGTCCAGGGCTGGGGGGCCCTGACGGCCTCGGAGCGGAAGGTCGCGGGCCTCATCGCCCGGGGCCACACCAACCGGTCGGCCGCCGAGGTGCTCGTGGTCTCCCCGCACACCGTCAACACCCATCTGACGTCCGTCTTCCGCAAGCTGTCGATCAGCTCCCGGGTGCAGCTCGCCAACCTGGTCGCGGCCCTGCCCGACGGCTGAGCGGGGCGCGCGGCCCGGGTGTCCGGCGCTTCACGGCCCCGCGCACGCCGTGGTGCTGCCGCGGCCCGAGGCCGTGGTGGCGATGGTCCGGGAGGCCACCGCGCACACGACGGGCACTCCCGGGGGTGTTTAATATGCGTTCGGACGGAAGGGACCGGTCGGGCCGCTACGACGCCCCCGGAATCCGCCCCCTCGCACGACCGACCCCGGTCGCCCCGTCGCCCCGTCGCCCCGTCGTCCCGTCACCCAGTCACCCGGCAAAGGCACCAGCATGATCCCACCGGCCAGCTCGTCGGTGCGGCGGATCGCCGCGCTCCTGACCGGGATCCTCGCCCTGGTGTCCGCCGCCGGGTGCGGTGACCCGACCGGTTCCAGGTCCGCCGGGGGTGAGGTGACCTCCATCACCGCGCTCGACTACTACACCGACGAACCCGAGCACGCCCAGTGGGGCGGGATGCTCACCGAGTGCGGCAGGACCGCCGGGGTGGAGGTCCGGCACACCAGCGTTCCGGGGGCGTCCCTCGTCCCCAAGGTCCTGCAGCAGGCGTCCTCGCGCACCCTCCCCGACCTGCTGATGCTCGACAACCCGGACCTGCAGCAGATCGCCCGGACCGGCGCGCTGACCCCGCTGGACGACTACGGCATCGACTCCGGCGGCTTCTCCGAGGGCATCCTGTCGGCGGGCACCTACCAGGGATCGGTGTACGGGCTGGCCCCCGCCGTCAGCACCGTCGCCCTCTTCTACAACGAGGACATGCTCGCCGAGGCCGGCGTCGCCGTCCCTAGGACCTGGGACGAACTGAAGGCGGCGGCGGCCGCGTTGACCCGTCCCGGGCGCTACGGGATGGCGGTCGACGCCAACCCCACGTTCGAGGGCACCTGGCAGTTCCTGCCCTTCCTGTGGTCCAACGGCGGTGACGAACGGCAGTTGGACACCCCGCAGGCCGCGCAGGCGCTCCAGCTCTGGGTCGACCTGGTGAACAGCGGATCCATGTCCAGGTCCGTGCTGAACTGGACGCAGGCCGACGTCCACGACCAGTTCGTCGCCGGGAGGACGGCCATGATGATCAACGGCCCATGGCGGATCCCGGCCCTGAACCAGGAGGGGAACCCGCACTGGGGAGTGGCCCCCGTGCCCGTCCCCCGGCTGGGGCAGACCCCGGTCACCCCGCTCGGCGGTGAGGTGTGGACGGTCCCGAAGGGCGCTTCCAGGGCCCGGCAGGAGAAGGCCGCCCAGGTGCTCGCCTGCCTGAACACCCCCTCCAACATGCTCACCGCGGCCGAGCAGCACTTCACCGTGCCCTCGCGCACCGCGGTGGCCGCCCGGTACGCCGAGGCGGTCCCCTCGATGGGCGCGTTCGCCAGGAGCGTGGAGGCGGCACGCTCGCGCACCGGCGAGCTCGGCGCCGCCTGGCCGAAGGCGGCGACGGGGATCTACACCGCGGTCCAGTCCGCGCTGACGGGTGAGCGGACACCGGAGGAGGCCCTCAGGCATGCGCAGCGGATCGCGACCGCCGGCTGACCCCGTCCCGGGGCGCCTGCGGGAGCGAACGGCGCGGTGGCTGTTCATCGCGCCCGCCGCGGCGTACCTGTCGCTGTTCTTCGGCTACCCGCTCGTCAAGAACCTCGTGACGAGCTTCCAGCACTACACGGTCACCACCTTCTACACGGGTGACGCACCGTTCGCGGGGCTGCGGAACTACGCCGGAGTCCTCTCCTCGGACCAGTTCCCCCGCACGCTGCTGACCACGGTGCTGTTCACCGCCGGCTCGGTCCTGGGGCAGTTCGCCGTCGGCCTGGCCCTCGCCCTGTTCTTCCGGCGCGGCTTCCCGCTCGGCGACGTGCTGCGGGCGCTCCTGCTGCTGCCGTGGCTGCTTCCGCTGGTCGTCTCCGCGACCGTCTGGAAGTGGATGCTCGACCCCGACACCGGAGTCGTCAACGCCGCACTGCGCGGCCTCCACCTCTCGTCGTCCGGCGTCCCCTGGCTCACCGGCGGCTCACAGGCGCTGGTGTCGGTGGTCCTCGTCAACACCTGGGTCGGCATCCCCTTCAACACCGCGATCCTGTACGGCGGTCTGCGGGACATCCCCACCCACCTGTACGAGGCGGCGGAGCTGGACGGCGCCGGTCCGCTCGCGTCGTTCCGCCACATCACCTGGCCGCTGCTGCGGCCCGTGGTGAACGTCGTCCTGGTACTGGACGCGGTCTACACGCTCAGGGTGCTGGACATCGTCCTCGTGGTGACGGGCGGCGGGCCGGCCAACGCCACGGAGACCCTCGCCACCCAGTCCTACGAAATGTCCTTCCGGCAGTTCGACTTCGGGCGCGGCGCCGCGATGAGCAACCTGCTCGTCGTCCTGTCGCTCGTGTGCGCCCTCGCCTACCTGCGCGCCGGGCGACGCGCCAGGAACGACCGGGAGGCGACCCCGTGAGGCGCGCGCCCCGCCGCCGCGGCCCGCTGTCCACCGTCGTCGGGATCGTCCTGCTCGCGCTGATGCTGTTCCCCGTCTACTGGATGGTGAACGCCTCCCTCCAGCCGACCGGCAACACCCTGCGAGGAGGGTGGTTCCCGCTCCGTCCGGACCTCGGCGGGTACGCCACCGCGCTGCGCGACCAGGGGCGCAACCTCGTCACCAGCCTCGTCGTGGCCCTCGGCAGCGTGCTGCTCAGCCTCGCGCTCGCCGCCCCGGCGGCCTACGCCCTGGCCCGGTTCCGGCTGCGCGGAACCGACCTCGTGCTGCTCGGCATCCTGATCACCCAGACGGTGCCGGGCATCGTCGTGGCCAACGCGCTGTACGGCGCCTACGCCGACCTGGGGCTCCTGAACTCCTGCCTCGGGCTGATCCTCGCCGACTCCACCGCGGGCGTCCCCTTCGCGATCGTCCTCCTGCACACGTCCATGCGGAGCATCCCCGGGGAGATCGTCGAGGCCGCGCAGCTGGACGGCGCCGGCCGGCTGCGCGTCCTCCGCTCCGTGGTGCTCCCGCTGAGCAGGAACGCGCTGATCACGGCCGCCGTCTTCACCTTCCTGTTCACCTGGGGCGACCTCCTCTTCGCCCTCACGCTCACCACCACGGGAACGGTCCGGCCGGTTACGCTGGGCGTCTACCAGTACATCGGCGCCCACACGAACCAGTGGAACGCCGTCATGGCCACCACGGTCCTGGCCGCCGTTCCGGCCGCCGTCCTGCTCGTCGTCGCCCAGCGCTTCGTCACCACCGCGGCCACCGACGGAGCCCTCAGGTGAGCGGCGATCGCGGTCGGCCCGGCCCGTCACCGACCCGCGGACGGCCACCGGTCCGCCGCCCCGGTGCCGGTTCCCGGATCTGGTAGGTTCACGCGATGCTCCGCCGCGCCCCCCGCTGGCATGGTGTTCCGAAAGGCACAGCTGTCGGGAGGTCGGAGAACCATGGCGCCGGACGTTCGGGAGAGAGGCGCCTGCGACGACAGCGCCACCGCGACCGCGTCGCTCTCCACCGCCCCGCTGTCCGCCGCCGCACGGGCGGAGGCCTGGCACGAAGCGGTGTCCCACACCTTCGTGCCGATGGCGGTGGACCTCCTGGAGAAGGTGCCGTCGCCCGGAACGATCGTCAGCCGCCGGCTGGGTCCGATACGGATTTCGAGGATCCAGGCGGGACCCCAGGTGGTGACGCGCGGCAGGCGCATGATCGCCGCGGACGACCCTCCGACCCTGATCCTGAGCCTCCAGGAGCGGGGCACCGCGGTCAAGGAACAGGACGGGCGGGAGACGGTCGTCCGGCCCGGCGAATTCTCCGTCACCGACTCGTCCCGGGTGTTCCGGAAGCGGATCGACGAGGGGTTCGTCCTCACCTCCTTCCACTTTCCCCGGGAGGAGCTGGACGTGCCGGAGCGGGACCTGCGCGGGCTGACCGCGACGGCGTTCAGCGGCACCGGGGGCAGCTCCGCACTGGTGGCGACCTACCTCGCGCAGCTGGCGCGCCAGGCGGCGGGGCTGGACCACGTCGTCGGACGCCGGGCGGCATCCACGGCGCTCGACCTGCTGGCGATGCTCGTCGACGAGCGGGGCGGGCGCACCCGGCCGCAGAATCCGCAGAGCGCGGCCTCCTTGGAACGGGTCAAGGAGCACATCCTGCGGAACCTCCGTGATCCGGACCTGTCGCCGTCCGCCGTCGCCGAGGCGAACTTCATGTCGGTGCGCTTCCTCCACAAGCTGTTCCAGCAGGAGGGCGTCACCCTCGGCACCTGGATCCGGACCCAGCGGCTGGAGCGCTGCAGCCGGGACCTCGTGCGGCCGATGGCCGAGGAGCTCGGGGTGGCGGGGATCGCCCGCCGCTGGGGCTTCGCCAACTCCAGCCACTTCAGCCGCGCCTTCCGCGAGGCCTACGGCGTGTCACCACGGGACTGGCAGGTCGGCGTCAGGCCGACGGAGTGACGCCCCGCCGACGTAAGGGCGAGAGACGTCCTTGACCGTCCTGGGGGACGTCCCGGACAGGACCTGCGTCGGGGAGGGGGTCGAGCCCGGTGGCGGCCGCCGTCATGGCAACGGCGGCCGCCCGGAGCCCGGAGCGAGGACGGGTCAGCGTCGCAGGGTGGTGACGGTGAGGCCCGGGGCAGAGCGGATCTCGGCCTCGGTGAAGCGCTCGGTCACCCACTGCTTGCGGGCGTAGGCGCGGGTCTGGTCGGTGAAGTGGGAGGACGTCGGGTCGGCGGACTCGCCGTAGGTGAGCAGCGTCCGGGTGCGCGGGCCCCGGTCGGTCAGCTCGGTCGCCATCACGAAGGTGGCGCCGTGCGGGACGCTGCGGACGTCCGTCGGGTAGGTGCCGCCGCCGGCGCCCGAGTCCGGTCCGGCCGTGACGACGTTGAAGCAGCCCAGCTGGTGGGAGCAGCCGTGCAGCGGGATGCCCGCCCAGCGCTGGACGCTGCCGATCGGGGCGTCCACCGGCAGGCCGCGGCTCGCCAGGTCCTTCACCGCGTCGGCCAGCGCGCGCTGGGCGACGGGGTTGGCGGCGTCGATGCCGCGCGGGGTGGTCAGCGGCCGGGCCGGGTCGGCCGGGACCGTCTGCCAGGCGGTCGTGCCGGTCTTCGCCAGCGCGTCCCGGTACGCCTGCCAGAGCACGGTGCCCCGGCTGTCGGCGTCGGCCCTCGTGTCCCAGGCCGCGAGCGCGCCGCACGCCGGGCGCACGTCCACCCGGGTGCCGTCGGACGCGGCGATCTCCGGGTGGGCGCGGCACAGGGCCACGGCGTCGTCGCGGTCGAGTTCGGCGCTCTGCACCCGGTTGCCGAACATCGTCGCCTGGAGCGAGCCGAGGGTGAAGCCGGGGGCGCCGAGGCCGTCGGTGCCGGCCCTGCGGTCGGCGATCATCCGCAGGCTGAGCTGGGTGCGCAGCATCCGCTCGGAGGCGCCCCGGTAGACGGTGGGCAGGCCGGTGATCGGCGCGTCCGCGTTGGTCAGGTACGGGCCGTTGTTGGCGTTGGCGACGTAGTCGGTGCGGGTCAGTGCCGGGTGGTTGGCGGGGCCGAAGACGCCGGGCACGAGCGCGTCCGGGTCGCGGCCCGGATCGCAGGCGGTGGTCGAACCGTCCAGCACCGGTCCGATGGCGGTGACCGCGGCCAGGCAGCGGCCGAGTTGCTCGTCGGGGAGGTGCGGGACGGCGGAGGCGTCGGTGAACCAGGTGGTGCCGCTGGAGTCGACGGCCGTCGTGTACACCCAGGGGAGGCCCTGGTAGGTGCGCTGGGCCTGGCGCAGCTGGTCGAGGTTCTGGGCCCGGCCGATCGCCAGCCACTGGTTCAGGGAGCGGAGGTTCTCGGCGTTGGCGTCGCCGAGGGTGTAGGCGTACTGCCCGGTCCAGCCCTCGGAGAGGACGTAGCCGAGGCGGGAGCGGTAGACGGTCCGGTCGACGGTGGAGAGCGTCCCGTCGGCGGCCCGGACGGTGATCCTGACGGCCTCCTGGGCCATCCGTTCGACCTTGCCGTCCACCAGGTACGCGGTCGGGTCGCCGGGCACCAGCGTGAGCCGGTGGAGGGCGTAGTGGTCCGCGTAGCTGGTGGTGTGGCTCCAGGCGAGGCCGCGGGTGTGGCCGATCTGGAGGAACGGGATGCCGTACAGTCCGGCGCCGGCGACGTCCAGGACGCCGGGGATGGTCAGCTGGGCCTGGTAGAAACGCTGCGAACCGGCCCACTGGAGGTGGGGGTTGGCCAGCAGCAGGCCGTTGCCGTTGCGGCTGGCGTCGCGCCCGATCGCCCAGGCGTTGCTGCCGAGTTCGGGGTTGTCGGCGGAGCGGCCGGGAGCGGCGATCCGGGCCGGGGCCGCCCCGGCTCCGGACGTTCCCTCCGCGGTCGCCCCGGGGGCGAGTCCGGCCCCGGCGCCCGGGACGGCCGTGGCGATCTGCTGCTTGGCGGCGGAGCTGCCCGCTTCGGTGTTGACGTCGTAGAGGATGTTCCACAGGTCGTCCGCGGTGATCGGCCCGACCCAGGCCTTCCCCCGGCAGGACGGGTCCGGGAGGTGGTCCGCGCCGGTGTCGCCCAGGTAGCGGTTGTACCCGGCGACGTAGCCGTCCACCAGCTGCCGCGCCTCGTCGGTCGGGCCGAGCGGCGCGGGGGCGGCCAGCAGCCGCCGCACCGTCCCGGTGCCCAGCACGCCCCGCTGGTAGGTGTCGCTCACCAGGTTGGTCACCAGGTCGACGGACCGGGCGTCCGGGCCGAAGTGGCGCGAGCGCTCACCGCGCACGGTGACCACCTGGTCGGCGAGCTGGCACAGGTTGTCCTGGGCGAAGGCGTACCCGTAGCCGTAGCCGAGGCCGCCGAAGTCGCGGGCGACGACGTGCGGGACGCCGTACTCGGTCCGGCTGACCTTCGCGGTCCAGCCGCCCCGGTCGAGGTCCAGGCCGGCCCCGGGGTCGCCGTCCGCGGCCCGGGCCGCGGTGGGCACCAGGGCCGCCAGCAGCGCGGACGCCAGTCCGACCGCCACGGCCGCCGGGGTGAAACGCCTTCGGATCGCGCTGAACTGACGCTCTCTCATGTCTTCCGTTCCCGTCATGGGCCCCACGCTGACGCCGTGGCGCCCGGCCGGTCATCCCCCCTCGGGACGACCCGTCCTCGGCCACCCGGCTGATCCGTGCACGTCTCGGGTAGGGGATGGTCCTTGCCCGCACCACCTCTACGGTCGGGCGATGCGGTCCGTGGATCATCAGGGTCCGGCGCTCCGGCGGAGCCCTGCCGCCCGAGCGGGGGGGGGGGCCCCCGCGCGCCCCGGGGCGCCGCCCCCCCCGCCGGGGCCCCCGCGCGCGGCGCGGCCCCGCGCCGCGGCCCGGCGCC
>NZ_JBHXTL010000127.1:0-14360 GCF_042677365.1 Kitasatospora sp. NPDC127116 | reverse complement strand
GGGGGGTGCCCCGGCCTGTGGGCGGGGGGGGGGCGCCCGGCCGCGGGCGGCGAGCGGCAGGCGACGGACGGCAGGCGGCAGGCGGCAGGCGGCAGGCGACGGACGGTGGACGGTGGACGGATCAGGCCGAGGAGTCGGTCAGTCCGGTGGGCACCTGCCACTCCCGGCGCCGGCCCTTGTTGGTCAGCAGCAGCCCCTCCTTGAAGACCAGCAGCCCCAGCCGGCTCGCCAGTTCGGCGAGCGGCGGCAGGGTGTCGCCGGTCTTGCCGTACCCGAAGGAGGGCAGGGCGGCGGCGCTCAGCCCCAGCCGGGTGAGGCTGTCCGCCGGGGGCACCTTGACGACGTCGGCGGACCTGTCCCCGATCAGGTGCCGGATCAGCGTGGGGCCCGCCCCCGGCGGGACCGGCAGCACCTCCTTGATGAAGTCCAGCACGCCCTTCGTCAGCACCGTCCCGGCCTCCGAGGGCCGCTGCTGCCGGCGGATGACGGTGTCCTTCAGGGCCTCGCCGTCGCCGAACTTGGCCGGGTTCAGCTGCTCGTGGACGCCCAGGACGTGGCCGACCACCCGCCAGATGTGGAAGTAGGCGTCCCGGTCCTCGGGCGGCAGCTCGACGCCCAGCTCGCCCAGGCCCTGCGGGATCAGTACCGAGAAGCTCAACAGGGTGCCGGCCAGGTCCTCCTGGTTGACCGGCACCCCCAGCGCGGCGGCGTCCCAGTCGCCCAGCTGGGACACGTGGTAGCGCATGGTGGCGTGCAGCAGTCGGACCTTCTGCGCCGAGCGGAGTCCGTGGCCGCTCGGCCCCAGGCCGTCGTCGTCGAGGACGTCGACGACGAACTGCGAGGTCTCCGCCAGCCGCCGGTACACCCCGGAGGTGAGGCGCTGCGAACGGACCAGCACCTCGGCCCCGTTGCCGCAGGTGTAGCAGAGCGGGAGCGAGCCGCAGAGCAGGATCGCGGCGATGAGCGGCTGGTAGCGGCCGAGCAGCCGGTGGCCGCGCTCCATCTGCTCCCGGTCCGCCCAGGAGGGCAGGACCGCGGTCTCCTCGAAGTACTGCTGGAGCTTGGGCGGCAGCCCCGCGGGGACGGTGTCGCTGTTCCGGCCGAAGCCGAGCAGTGTCTGCCGCACCTCCTCCTGCCGGCCCAGCGCGTAGGTCTCGGCGATGGCGGCGTCCCCGAGCGGGTCCCCGGTGCTGCGCATCCGGTCGAGCAGGTCGTCCGTCCAGCCATTGGCGGCCATGTGGTCCTCCGTCGAGTCGACAAGCGATCCGTATACGTATCACCGCGCTCCGGGCCGACCCGGCAACCTCACCCGTACGAGGGCGCGCCGACCGCGCCCGGGCCGCCCTCCATCCGTACGGGGCGACGGTCCTCGACCGGGCCGGCCGGTTCGCCGCCACCGCCCGGTGGCGGCCGCCGCCCGCCGAGCGGCACGCCCGCTCCACGGGCCGGCGCGGGCCCCGGATCGGCTCAGCCCGCCGTGGCCGACGCCGGGGCCGGACGCGCCGGCTCGGCCACGGTGCCGTCGGCCGCCCCGCCCAGCGTCGCCAGCCGCCGCAGGGCGGCCCGGCGCTGGAGCGCGCCGAGACCGACGGTGGCCGCGCCGAGACCGAGCCAGCCGAGCGGTCCGGCCGCCATCACCACTCCGGTCAGCAGCAGCGGCCCGACCGACTTCTGCACCGACTGGGACATCCCGGCGACCCCCAGGTACGAGGCCCGGGCGCCCGGCGGGGCCAGCACCACCGCCAGCTCCCAGGAGCTCACCGAGCGCAGCAGCTCCGCCAGGGTGATCAGGACCGCCGCGCCCAGCAGCGCGACCGAGGCCACGACCGGCCCGGCGCCGGTGGCGAGCACGATCAGCAGACAGCCGCCCAGCACCGTCACCCCGTACCAGCGCAGCGCGGCGGCCGCCCCGAGCGCGCCCTCCGCCCAGGCCGAGACCCGCAGTTGCAGCAGCACCACGAGCACCGTGTTGAGCACCAGGAAGACCGGGACGACGGCGTGCGGCGCGCCGGTGCGGTGGACCAGCCAGAGCGGCAGCCCGACGTTGAGGATCGAGTCGTCCAGGTTCAGCGGCATGTCCAGCAGGACGAACCGCAGGTAGCCGCGGTCGCGCCAGGGGCTCGGCACGGCGGACGGCGTCCCGGCGGGCTCGCCGCCGGGCCGGTCGCCGGCCTTCGCCGCGACCAGGCCGCGCCCGGACGGCTCCCGGGTGCGCCGGACCAGCACGGCGGCCAGCAGGTAGGACAGCCCGTTGGCCGCGATCAGCACCCGGTAGGCGCCCGCGGTCCCCACCGCCAGTCCGATCGCGGCGACGCCCGCGCCGAGCGCGTACCCGGCGTTGGCCACGCTGCGGAACAGTGCCTGGTAGGTGGCCCGCCGCTCGCCCGCCACCCGGGTCGCGAACAGCATCTCCAGCGTCTTGGCGGCCCGCTCGGCCAGGCAGATCAGGGCCACCACGGGCAGCAGCGCGCCGAAGTCGTCGACCACCAGGAGCAGTCCCATCGCCCCCAGCCGCAGCAGGTGGCAGCCGATCAGCAGCCACCGCACCGGGACCCGTTCGGCCGCCCGCCCGGCCAGCGGGGACCCGGCGATCCCCGCCACCGCCCCCACCCCGAGCAGCAGCCCCAGCTGCCGCGCGTCCATTCCGCACGCATAGGTGAAGTAGAGCACCGAGGCCGCCGCCCACACCCCCGTGCCGGTCCGGTCGACGCACTGCGCCAGCAGCATGATCCGCGCGTCCCGCCCGCCCGGCGGCCGCCGCAGCTGCGCCATCAGTCCGTTTCCCCGCATGGCAGTCCCCCGTCGCGTGATCGACATCAATCTCGACATCAAGATACTTCACGTCAAGAGACCTTTGGAACCCCCGGGACCGCCGGCGGCGACGAGCCGGCAGGCTCCACCCAGCCCCCCTCGACGGACCCGCGCACTCGACCGGCGCCACCCGCGCAGCCCTCGACGCGCGGCGGGCGGTGCGCCACACTCTCCCCAGCAGCACCCGCGCTCCCAACGCACCGGCACGACTCAACGACCACCGCACCACGGAGAGCCGATCGGTGACCACTCGTCAACTTCTGGAGATCCCCTTCTCGTCCGGCCGGACCGGATCCGGCCCGGCCACCTGGGGCCAACGGGCCATCTGGGACGCCGTACGACAGCTGCCGCCGGCCGATGCGCCGCGCTACAACATCGCCACCGCGGCGCCGCTGGACCCGGGGCTGCCGCTGCCGGTCCTGCTGACCGCGCTGGAACAGCTGCTGCACCTGCACGACTCGCTGCACACCCGCCTGCTCCCGGACGAGGCCGGCGACCTCCGCCAGACCGTGGACGGCGAAGGCACCCTGGCCGTCCACCTGCTGACCGCCGGGGAAGGCCAGGACCCGGCCGGGCAAGGCGCCCGGCTGCACGAGGAACTGGCGGCCCAGGCCTTCGACACCGCCGTCCAGTGGCCGCTGCGGATCGGCGCGGTGACGGCCGGCGGGCTGGTCCGGCACGTCAGCCTGGTGCTCTCGCACACCGCGGTGGACGGCTCCGGAATGAGCCGGCTGGTCGCCGACCTGGCCGCGCTCTGCCTCGGCGGCTCGCCCGAGGAGCTGGCCGAGCTGCGCCGATCCACCCGACAGCCGCTGGAGGAGGCCGAGTTCCAGACCTCCGACCGGGGCCTGCAGCGCGATGCGGCGGCCCGCAAGCAGTTCGTGCGCAAGCTCCGGCTGGGCCCGGACCGGCTCTTCCCGCCGGCCGCCGAGCAGCCCGCCCGGTTCCCGAACGCGGTGCTCCGCTCCCCCGCCCTGCCCCGGGCCGTCGAGCGGGTGGCGGCCAGGCACCGGGTCAGCACGGGCTCGGTTCTGCTCGCCGCGACGGCGGCGATGACCGCCCGGCTCGCCGGCTCGACCGAGGCCGTGCTGAACGTCGTGGTCAACAACCGCTTCCTGCCCGAACTGGCCGACGCGGTGAGCGTGGTCGCGGGCGACGGCCTGTTCCGCCTTCCGGACGCCACGGCCGAGTTCGGCGAGGTGGTGCGCCGGACCCACGCCGCGGCGATCGGCACCTACCGGCACGCGTACTACGACAGGTCTGCCTTGGCCGCCGAGGTCGCGCGACTGACCGCCGAGGGCGTCCGACTCGCGGACCGCTCCTGCGTGTTCAACGACACCCGGGAGCTCCTCCCGGTGGCGGCCGACCCCGGCGAGGACCGGACCACGCTCACCTGGCCGGTGGAGTTCGAACCGCGCCCCGGCCTGACCTACGCCCTGGACGTCCTGCAGTCCGCCGAGGCACTGAGCCTGGCCATGACGGCGGACCCGTCCCTGCTCCCGCGCACCGCGATGGAACGGTTCCTCTGCGGCATCGAGGAGTTGATCCTCACCGAGGCCGCCGAGCGCGCTTGAACCTGACACTGATGTCAGGTTCTACCGTACCGGCATGACCACCACCGCCACCGCAACCCTGCTCACCCCGTACCGCCTCGGCCGGCTCGACCTGCCGAACCGCGTCGTCATGGCCCCGATGACGCGGTACCGGGCCGCCGAGGACGGTACGCCCCTGCCCGTCGTCGCCGAGCACTACGCCCAGCGCGCGAGCGCCGGCCTGATCGTCACCGAGGGCATCTGGCCCAGCCGGCAGGGCCAGTCCGGCTGGCGCCTGCCCGGCCTGGAGACGCCCGCGCACGTGGCCGGCTGGCGCGCGGTGACCGGGGCCGTGCACGCCGCCGGCGGCCGGATCGTCGCCCAGCTGATGCACGGCGGACGCCAGGGCCACCCGCTCAACCGGCTGCTCGGCGACGTCCCGGCCGGCCCCTCCGCCGTCCCCGCCCCGGGCCCGGTGCACGTCAAGGACGGCGGCAAGGCCGAGGCCGTCACCCCGCGCGCCATGACCCGCGAGGAGATCCACCGCACCGTCGCCGACCACGTCGCCTCCGCCCGCCTGGCCCTCGACGCCGGCTTCGACGCCGTCGAACTCCACGGCGCCAACTCCTACCTGATCCACCAGTTCCTGGCCGACAACACCAACCTGCGCACCGACGAGTACGGCCCGCGCACCCTCGCCGACCGGCTGCGCTTCCCGATCGAGCTGGTCACCGCCGTCGCCGAGGCCGTCGGCCCCGACCGCCTCGGCCTGCGACTGTCCCCCGGCAACCCGCAGTTCGGCATGCACGAGGCCGACCCCGCGCCGGTCTACCGCGCGCTGCTCGGCGAACTCGACGCCCTCGGCCTGGCCTACCTCCACCTCACCGACAACGACGACTACCCGGCCCTGGCCGACCTGCGACCGCGCTGGTCCGGCCCGCTGATCGGCAACGTCGGCGAGAACCGCGCCGCCACCGACCGCGAGCGCGGCGAGGCGGTGCTCGCCGCCGGCCTGGCCGACCTGGTCTCCTACGGCCGCGCCTTCATCGCCAACCCCGATCTGCCGGAACGGTTCGCCGCGTACGCCCCGCTCGCCCCCGTCGACCCCACCCACCTCTACGGCCAGGAGGCCACCGGCTACACCGACTACCCGCGCCTGCGACCGGCCGTCCGACCGTGAGCCGGATCGTGAGCCGGATAGCGCACCGACCCGCGATCCGGACCGGGTTCCGACCCGGCCTCCGGCCCGCGGACCGACCGACGGCACCCCCGTCCTGACCGACTGTCAGTGCCACCCGCTATGGTCGGCCCCGAACGATCCCAGCACGAACAGCACCGCAGGGGGCACCATGACCACACCGGGCACCGGCCCGCTCACCACCGCCGATCTCGTGGAGGGCTGGCACCGGGCGGGCGTCCGCGAGGGCATGGCGCTGATCGTGCACTCCTCGCTCTCCAGCCTCGGCCGGGTCGAGGGCGGCGCGGCGGCCGTGGTGGCCAGCCTGCGCGAGGCGGTCGGGCCCGGCGGCACCGTCGCCGGGCCCACCTTCACCTCCGACACGGTCCGTGACCCGGCCCCCGGGCACAGCGGCGCCCCCGGCCCCGAAGTGGCCGAACTCCGCTCCGCCGTACCGCTGTTCCACTCCGGGCTGCCCTCCGCCACGGGCGCGGTGGCGGAGGCTCTGCGCACCCTGCCGGAGAGCCTGCGCAGCACCCACCCGCAGGTATCGGTCGCCGCCGTGGGCGCACACGCCCGGGAGGTCACCGCCCGGCGCTCGCTCGGCTTCGCCGTCGGCCGGGAGTCGCCCTTCGGCGCGCTGCACGACCTCGGCGGGTACGTGCTGCTGGTCGGCGTCGGCCACAACCGCAACACCTTCCTGCACTACGCGGAGACCTTCGCGCCCAACCGCCGGCTCAAGCTCCGCCGCTTCCCGATGGCGATCCAGGGCGAGCGGGTCTGGATCGAGGCACCGGACGTGGCGGACGACAACGACACCCACTTCCCGGTCGTGGGGCGGGAGTTCGAGAAGAGGGCGGGCATCCGCGAGGTGCTGGTCGGCGAGGCGGCCTGCCGCCTGGTCCCGGTCCGCGAGCTCATACCCTTCGCCGTCCGCCGCCTCACCGAACTGCTGGCGGCCGACGGCCCCGGAGCGGCATAGGCCGGGCCGACGGTCCCCGCCGTGCGCGCGGAACCGCCGGCCCGATCCTCCTGTGCGGCCCTGCCGTCAGTGACGTCCCTCGTGCACCGAGCTGCTCTCCTGGATCTTCTTCCAGGACTTCGGCTCGGCCGGCGGCTGCCCCGCGTCCCGGCCGGCGTCAGCGCCCGGCGCCGGCGAGGCAGAGGCCGCGGCAGCGGTGCCCGGCGGCACCGGTCCGACCGCGGGCTTGCTCGGGGTGAACAGCCAGGTGTTCAGCAGGTCCCCGAGCTCCTTCCCGGAGACCTTCTCGGCGTAGGCCTGGAACTCCGGAATGGTGGCGTTGCCGTAGCGGCGCTCGGTGGGCCAGCCCTTCAGGATCTGGAAGAACTTCTCGTCCCCGACGGCGTTGCGCAGCGCCTGGACGGCCACCGCACCGCGCTCGTAGACCGCACCGGAGAACTGGTCGTCCGGGCCCGGGTCGCCCGGCTTGATCTTCCAGAACGGGTCGTCGGCCGGGTGCGAGGCGTAGACGTAGTCCGCCAGTTCCTGCGCGGTGCCCTCGTTCTCGTGCTCCGACCAGAGGAACTGCGCGTACCGGGCGAAGCCCTCGTTCAGCCAGATGTCGCTCCAGCGGGAGAGCGAGACGCTGTCGCCGTACCACTGGTGGGCCAGCTCGTGCACGACCACGGAGGTGTTGGAGCCCTTGGCGAACTGCCGGGGGCTGTAGAAGATCCGGGTCTGGGTCTCCAGGGCGTAGCCGGTCGGCACATTGGGGACGTAGCCGCCGACGGAGCTGAACGGGTACTCGCCGAAGTAGCCGCTCAGCCAGTCCACCAGCTCGCCGGTGCGCTCGACGCTCGCCCGGGCCGCGTCGGCGTTCTCCCCGAGGTCCTTGCTGTACGCGTTGTAGACCGGCAGCCCGCTCGCCGTGGTGTCCCGGGTGACGTCGAACTTGCCGATCGCCAGCGTGGCCAGGTACGTCGCCTGCGGCTTGTTCTCCCGCCAGCTGTACCGGGTCCAGCCCGCCTGGGAGGTGGTGCCGGTCAGCACGCCGTTGCTGATCGCCTGGGTGCCGTCCGGCACCAGCACCGAGACGTCGTAGGTGGCCTTGTCGCTCGGGTGGTCGTTGCTCGGGAACCACCACCAGGCCGCCTCGGGCTCGTTCGCCGCGATCCCGCCGTCCGGCGTGCGGTGCCAGCTGGTGAAGCCGTACCGCTTCACGGTGGACGGCACGCCCTTGTAGCGCACCACCACGGTGGCCTGGGCACCCTTGGCGAGCGGCCGGGCGGGGGTGATCTCCAGTTCCTGCTCGCCGCTGGTGGCGAAGGCCGCGGGCCGCCCGTTGACCCGGACCTCGGAGACGTTCAGCGCGAAGTCGAGGTTGAACCGGGAGAGGTTCTGGGTCGCCGTGGCGAGGATGGTCGTGGTGCCCTCCAGTTCGTCGGTGGCGGGCTGGTACTTCAGCCGGATGTCGTAGTGGGAGACGCGGTAGCCGCCGTTGCCGTAGCTCGGGTAGTACGGGTCGCCGACCCCGGCCGCGCCGGGTTGGAAGTCGGAAGCGGAAGCGGGGACGGCCAGGAACAGGCTCAGGGCACTGGCAGCAGAGACGATCAGCCTCTTGCGCACGTGGTCCTCCAGGGATCACCGGAACGATGGGGTTGGATCGATCCTTGTCCCGGGTGCGCCCCGTCCACTCCCAAATTGTGAGATGTTCATGAAAAGAAACCCGCCGACATGACGGCTTCGCAGCGCTGCCGCGAAGCCGTCACACCGTCCCGCGGGCCCCACCCGCCACCCGCACCCCACCCGTAACCCCCGCCCCACCCGCCACTCACGCTCCGAGCGTCACCGGCGCCCGCACCAGCGAGCCGTACTCCGTCCACGAGCCGTCGTAGTTCTTCACGTGCGGGTACCCGAGCAGCTCGGTGAGCGCGAACCAGGTGTGCGCGGAGCGCTCGCCGATCCGGCAGTACGCGATCACCTCGCGCTCCGCTTCCACGCCCTTCCCCGCGTACAGCTCCCGCAGCTCCTCCGCCGAGCGGAACGACCCGTCGTCGTTGGCCGCCTGCGACCAGGGGACGTTGACCGCGCCCGGGATGTGCCCGGGCACCTGCGCCTGCTCCTGCGGAAGGTGCGGGGGCGCGATCAGCTCGCCCCGGAACTCGGCCGGCGAGCGGACGTCCACCAGCACCGCGTCCGCCCCGGGCTTGGCGAACACCTCCGCCTTGGCCAGGACTTCGTCCCGCAGCGCCCGCAGCTCCGGCCGTTCGGGCCCGCCGATCCGGTAGCCGGTGTGCTGGTAGTCCATCACCTCGGGGGTGAGCTCCCGCCCCTCCAGCTCCCACTTCTTGCGCCCGCCGTCCAGCAGCCGCACCGGCCCGTAGCCGCGCAGCCGCAGCAGCCAGTAGGCGTAGGCGGCGAACCAGTTGTTGTTGCCGCCGTAGAGCACCACGGTGGTGTCGTCCTCGACCCCGGCCGCCCGCAGCAGGTGCTGGACGCCCTCGCGGTCGACGTAGTCCCGGCCGACCTGGCTGTGCAGGTCGGTGGTCCAGTTCCAGCCGACCGCGCCGGGGATGTGGTCCCGGTCGTAGGCCTCGGTGTCCTCGTCCACCTCGACGACCCTGATCGTCCCGTCGTCCAGGTGGTGGGCCAGCCATTCGGTGCGGACCAACGCCTCGGGGTGCGCGTAGCCGTTGCCGGTCATCCCAGGCCCTCCTTCGCTCTGCCCAGGTTGCTGCGCCCGACGGGGCACGGCGGGCCGCACGAGGACGGCAGGGCGTACGGGCACGGCGAGGCGCCGGCGACCGGGCCGGACAGTTCGAACCTACGCCGCCCGGCCGGCCCCGGCCACCCCGGCCGCGGGATCCGCCCGGGCCCCCGCCCGGGAAGCCCGCCCGTGCGCCGTCAGCCCTGCGCCGCGCCGTCGAGCCGCGCCACGTAGTACAGGTTCAGCACGTCCCCCTCGACCCGCTTCGCCTCGACCGAGCGGAACCCGGCCACCGCCAGCATCCGCCGGGCCGTCTGCTCGCCCCAGACCGTCCCGAGGCCCTCCCCGCCCTCACCGAGCGAGACCGTCATGCAGTAGAAGGTCGAGAAGGTGTAGAGCGCGGGCGCCAGCGGGTGGCCGATGTTCTCCGCCAGCTCGCTGCTGGCGGCGATGTCGCCCATCAGGAAGACGCCGTCGGGCCGCAGCGCGCCCGCGACGGCGGCCAGCGTGCGGGTCGGGCGGGCCAGGTCGTGGATCACGTCGAAGGCGGTGACCAGGTCGTACTCCCCGGTCAGTCCGGCCGAGTCGGCGACCTCGAACCGGGCGTTGCGCAGGCCCAGTTCGGCCGCCGCCGCGCGGGCGGCGGCGATCCCCTCGGCGGAGATGTCGATGCCGGTGAACCGGCTCTCCGGGAAGGCCCGGGCGAGCACCGTGACGGCGTGCCCCTGCCCGGTGCCGACGTCCACCGCGTCGATCCCGGCCCGCAGCCGCTCGGTCAGCCCGTCCGCCAACGGCACGATCGCGTCCACCAGCGCCAGGTCGTACACCCGGGCGGTCTCCTCGGCCTGGAGCCGCTGGAAGCGCGGGTACGCCGAGTACGGCATGCCGCCGCCGGTGCGGAAGTGCCCGAGCAGTTCCTGTTCGACCTCGCCCATCATCGCGAGGAAGGGCATCATCCCGGCCAGGTTGTCCGGCCCGGCCGCCCTGGTCAGTGACGCCGCGTGCTCGGGCGGCAGCACGTAGGCGCGCTCCTGCGGGTCGTACTCCACGAAGCCGGCGACGACCATGCAGCCGAGCCACTCGCGCACGTAGCGCTCGTTCAGTCCGGCGGCCCGCGCGATCTCCTCGCCGGTCGAGGGGGCGAGTCCGGCCATCAGGTCGAACAGCCCGGTCTGGTGGCCGATGCTGACCATCAGTCCCAGGCAGGCGTCGTTGAGGACCTGCAGCACGCGCCCGCCGAAGGCCTCCTGTCTCACCGCGTCCAGTTCCCGTACGGACATGACTTCCTCCTCCGCGGCCGGGACGGCGCCCCCCTCCTCAGTCACGCTACGCCGCTCACCCGAACGGCCCCACGGCACAGGCGGTGGGGCCGTTCGGCGGATGGTCCGGCGGCTCCCGACGCGGCGCCGGACCGTTCGGATCAGCGGTGACGGTCCGCTCAGGAGAAGACGACGGAGCGCAGCTTCAGCCGGTCGCCGAGCTTCTTGCCGGGGTTCATGACGTAGAACACGTCTCCCGTGCAGCCGAAGTCCAGGTAGACCGTGGCCGTGGAGCGGGTGAGGTTCTCCGGCGCGAAGCCCGGAGCGTCCTCGGTCGTCCACGGCAGGTCGATGCACTCGCGGCTCTGCGGGTCGGCGAGGCCGGTGATGACCCCGGGGCCGACCTTGTAGAGGAAATCGCCCTCCGCGGCGTTGGCGGAGAAGGGAACGGCGAGGACGAGGGCGACGGCGCTGGCGGCGGCGAGCACGGCGTTGCGGAGACGCATGGGTGAGGGCCTTTCAGGTGGTACCCGGCGGTACCCGGATTCATCGGTGCGAGATCACCCTAGAGGCCCTAAATCCGCAAAAACGGTTCTTCTAATCCACCTATTCGAGTGGTTTAAAGGTTAAAACCGCTACCCGTCACTCTGCGGAGGTCCACCGGAAACCCCGTCAGTTCGGCGGAGCGGTGAAGTAGTACCCCGAGTCGACGAGCACCGGCAGGTACGCCTTCAGCGCCGCCACCGTCTGCGAGCGGTCCCCACCGCCGTCGTGGTTGAGCACGATCGACCCGGGCCGGACGTTCTTGAGGATCCGGTCGATGATCGCCGAGGTGCCGGGCCGGGCCCAGTCCCTCGGGTCCACCGACCAGGCCATGTTCCGCATCCCGAGGTCGGCGGCCACCTTGAGCGAGGCCGCGGACCAGTCCCCGCCCGGCGCGCGGAACCAGGTGGGCTGCCGGCCGGTGGTGCGGTGCAGCAGGTCGGAGGTGCGCTCCAGCTCGTCCCGCACCTTGGCCTCGGACAGGTGCCGCAGGTCCGGGTGGGTCCAGGTGTGGTTGGCGATGTGGTGGCCGCGGTCCGCGATCTCCCGCACCAGGGCGGGGTGCTCGACCGCGTTCTCGCCGATCAGGAAGAACGTCGCCCTGATCCCGTACTGCTCCAGCAGCGTCAGCACGGTCGGCGTGTGGCGGGGGTCCGGGCCGTCGTCGATGGTGAGCGCCACCACCCGCCGCTCCGGGTCCAGGTCGTACACCGGCTTGGCCTCCGCCTCGGTGAGCACCCGGCGCACGGGCACCGCACTCGGCACGGCGGACGGCGGCGCCGACGAGGACGCCGCGGACGGCGTGCCCCCCGGGGTCACCGCCGGCGCGGCGGCCGTGGCCGGTGCGGCACCCGGCCCTCCCGGCGCCCCCTCGGGCCCCACCGGGGCGGACCGGGCGGCGCCGCCGCCCGCCCCGTCCGCGGCTCCGCCCTCCCCGCCGCCCACGTAGCTCCGACATCCGGCAGCCGTGCCCAGGAGGGACATTCCCGCCGCAACCAGTAGCAATCTGCGCGAAGTAATCTGACGATCTGACAGCATTGTGGATGCATGCCCCGGCCGTCGCCGCCCCTCCCGGGGGCAACTCCGACGGCCCCGATCACCACTCCGACGGCCCAGGGCCATCGGCCGTCCACCCCGCTTCCGGAGATCTTCCACGGATCTTCCCCGACCGGACGCTCCACCTCCTGTCCGGACCGCTACGCTGTGCCTTCCCCAGTGTGATGATCTGCCATCAGAGGACGTGGCCATGACGACAAGTCAGGACTCCCCCCGCCCGGGCCCGCAGGACGGCGACTCCCCCGAGCTCAGCCAGTGGGAACGTTTCGGCGTCGACACCACCGCCCCGCACTCTGCGCGCGTGTACGACTACTGGCTGGGCGGGAAGACCAACTTCCCGCCGGACCGCGCCATGGGGCAGGCCATCGAGCAGGCCGTTCCCAGCGTCAAGGCGATGGCCAAGGCCAACCGGGCGTTCCAGGGCCGGGCCGTGCGCCACCTGGCCCGGGAGCACGGCATCCGCCAGTTCCTCGACCTCGGCACCGGCATCCCGACCTCGCCGAACACCCACGAGATCGCCGAGGCGGTCAGCCCCGGGACCCGGGTGGTCTACGTCGACAACGACCCGATCGTGCTCGCCCACGCCCGCGCGCTGATGGTCTCCAGCCCGGCCAGCCGCACCACCTACATCCACGCCGACCTGCGCAAGCCCGAGGAGCTGTTCGCCGACCCGGCGCTCACCGCCACCCTCGACCTCACCCAGCCGGTCGGCCTGCTGATGATCGCCGTCCTGATGCTGATCGCCGACGAGGACGACCCGTGGGGCCGGGTGGCCGCGCTGCGCGACGCCCTTCCGGCCGGCAGCTGCATCGCCCTGACCACCCCGACCCCGGACTTCGACCCGGAGGCCGTCGGCAAGGTCGCCGAAGCCGCCCGGGCCGGCGGGATGACCCTGGTCCCGCGCGGCTACGACGACGTGGTCCGCTTCTTCGACGGCTGGGACCTGGTCGAGCCGGGCGTCGCCCCGGTGCTGGCCTGGCGCCCGGACGGCGAGCCCCCGGCCGACCCGAAGGCCGCGTACTACTGGGGCGGCGTCGCCATCAAGCGCTGACCGACGAACGCCGGGTGGGACGGCCGCGAACCGTCCCACCCACCGCGGCCGTCACTTCAGCAGCCGCGACAGCCGCCGGTCCGCCAGCGGCCTGCCCCCGGTCTGGCAGGTCGGGCAGTACTGGAACGAGGAGTCCGCGAAGGACACCTCACGAATCGTGTCCCCGCAGACCGGGCAGGGCTGACCGGTCCGGCCGTGCACCCGCAGCCCGAGCTTCTTCTCCGCCTTCAGCTCCCCCGCCGCCAGCCCGCGCGAACGCTCCACCGCCTCGCGCAGCGTGCCGCCCAGCGCCTCGTACAGCCGGGCCACCTCGTCCTCCGTCAGGCTCCCGGCGAGCTTGTACGGCGACATCCGGGCCGCGTGCAGCACCTCGTCCGAGTAGGCGTTGCCCACCCCCGCCAGCACACCCTGGTCCCGCAGCACGCCCTTGAGCCGCCGCCGCTCGCCGTGCAGCAGCGCCGCGAAGTCCGCCAGCGTGAACGCCGGGTCCAGCGGGTCCGGCCCGAGCCGGGCCACCCCCGGCACCTCCGCCGGGTCCCGCACCACGTACACCGCCAGCCCCTTCTTCGACCCCGCCTCGGTGAGGTCGAACCCGTCCCCGGCCTCACCCGCCAGCCGCACCCGCAACGCCAACGGGTTGCGCGGCCCCGGCCGCGGCGGCTCGACGGGCAGGCCCTCCTTCCACCGCAGCCAACCGGCCCGGGCCAGGTGGACCACCAGGTGCAGCCCCTCGGCCTCGACGTCCAGGAACTTCCCGCGCCTGCCCACCGCCCCGACCGTCCGCCCCTCCAACGCCGTCACCGGCGGTTCGTACGTCTTCAACGCACTGATCGCCACCGGCTGCACCCGAGCGATCACCCGCCCGATCAACCGCTCGGACAAAAAGACACTCAACGCCTCGACCTCGGGCAGCTCCGGCATGCGCCCAGTCTCCCCCACCCCACCAAGACCAGCACCCCCACCCGCCCCCACCCCCTCCCCCGAGAGCACCCCCACCCGCCCCCCGAGAGGAGCGCCCCCACCCCCACCGCTAAGGTGCCCCCTCCCCAACAAGGCCCCCGCGAGAGGGACGCGCTGCGGAAGGGGGCGGCGCAGGGGGTGGGTGCGGAGAGGGGCGTGACGGGTGATTTTCAGACTGCCAACGACGCCCAGCGCCCCACCCACAGGGTCGGCAGTCTGAAAATCACCCAGCCCCCGGAGCACCCACCCCCTGCGCCGCCCCCCGGGGGGGGGCGGGCCGGGGGGGGGGGGGGGGCCGGGCGG
>NZ_JBHXTL010000126.1:2236-28104 GCF_042677365.1 Kitasatospora sp. NPDC127116 | reverse complement strand
CCGCTGGGGGAGCAGCGGCGGGGCGGGGCCTTCGGGGCGGGGCGGTGACGCGGGCGTCAGGCCTTGGTGACGTCCTCGATCTCGTCGTCGTCCTCGCGACCGGGGGTCTTGAGGTCGAACTTGGCGATCGCGAAGCGGAAGAGGAAGTAGTAGACCGCGGCGAAGACCAGGCCGATCGGGATGATCATCCACGGGTCGGTGGCCTTGTTCCAGGCCAGCGCGTAGTCGATCAGGCCGCCGGAGAAGGTGAAGCCGTCGTGCACGCCGAGCGCCCAGGTGACGGTCATCGAGACGGCGGTGAGCAGCGCGTGGATGACGTACAGGACCGGGGCGATGAAGACGAAGGCGAACTCGATCGGCTCGGTGACACCGGTGACGAAGGAGGTCAGGGCCAGCGAGACCATCATGCCGGTGACGGCCTTGCGGCGGTGCGGCTTGGCGGCGTGGGCGATGGCCAGCGCGGCGGCGGGCAGCGCGAACATCATGATCGGGTAGAAGCCCGACATGAACTGTCCGGCGGTCGGGTCGCCGGCGAAGAAGCGGGTCAGGTCGCCGTGCACGACGGTGCCGTCGGGCTTGGTGAAGTCACCGGTCTGGAACCAGGCGAAGGAGTTCACGAACTGGTGCATGCCGACCGGCAGCAGACCGCGGTTGACCAGGCCGAAGGCGCCCGCACCGAACGCGCCGGCACCGATCAGGCTGTCGTTCAGGCTCTTGACGGCGTCGCCGATCGGGCCCCAGGCCAGACCGAAGAAGACGCCGACGGCGGTGCCGACGAAGGCCATCATGATCGGGACCAGGCGGCGGCCGTTGAAGAAGCCGAGCCAGTCGACCAGCTTGGTGCGGTGGTACTTCTGCCACAGCACCGCGGCCAGCAGACCGATCACGATGCCGCCGAGCACGCCCGGGTCCTGGTAGACCGGCTTGATCCACTTGTCGCCGTCGACATGGCCCTCGGAGACCGGGAACGCGGTGAGGACGTTCTTGTAGACCAGGAAGCCGACCAGCGCGGCGAGGGCCGTGGAGCCGTCCGCCTTCTTGGCGAAGCCGATCGCGATGCCCACCGCGAAGAGCAGCGCCAGGTTGGAGAAGACGCCGTCGCCGGCGGTGGCGAAGACCGAGGCGACCTTGTTCCAGCCGAGGCCGTCCTTGCCGAACACGTCGTCCTGGCCGAGACGCATCAGCAGACCGGCGGCGGGGAGCACCGCGATGGGCAGCTGGAGGCTGCGGCCGATCTTCTGCAGACCCTGGAGGAGGTTCTGGCCGAACTTCTTGGCGGGGCTTGGCGTGGCCGGAGCCGTAGCGGGCGCCGGTGCCTGCTCAGACTGACTCATGGGGGTGGGTTCCTAACGGCATGGCGGTCGGTCGGGGGACGGCACAGGGGGCCAACCGCGAACTGGTCTACACCACACGTGGTGTAGACCAGTTTTGTAGCACGGGCGGAGAAGCCGAGGAACCCCGGAAAGCGGTGCAGCCGGGAAGCGCTATGAAATCGAAACCTACTTACCGAATGGCGATCATGGTATCCACCGCGATCGGTATTTTGGCCGACCGCGCAACAAAATCGATTTTGGCTAATCGCGCAACAAAAGCACAGCCTGCTCCGGTGGGCCCTGCCAGGCGCGTTGGGCCGGGGCGACCGGGCTTTCCGAAATGCCGAAGACCCCCGGACCGTCGGGTCCGGGGGCCATTGCGGGGATAACCCCGGTGTTGCTCGGGTTCAGGCCTTGGTGACGTCCTCGACCTGGTCGTCGTCCTCCCGCCCGGGTGTTTTCAGGTTGAATTTGACGATGATGAACCGGAAGAGCGCGTAGTACACGGCGGCGAAGCAGAGGCCGATCGGGATGATCAGCCACGGTTTGGTGGCCAGTCCCCAGTTGATCGCGTAGTCGATCAGGCCGGCCGAGAAGCTGAACCCGTCGTGCACCCCGAGGCCCCAGGTCACCGCCATCGAGGCGCCGGTCAGCAGCGCGTGCACGGCGTACAGGGCGGGGGCGAGGTAGGCGAAGGAGTACTCGATCGGTTCGGTGACGCCCGTCACGAAGGAGGTCAGGCCGACCGAGAGCATCAGGCCGTAGATCTCCTTGCGCCGGTGCGGCTTCGCCGAGTGCGCCATCGCGAGGGCGGCGGCCGGCAGCGCGAACATCATGATCGGGAAGAAGCCGGACTGGAACTGGCCGGCGGTCGGGTCGCCCGCCAGGAAGCGCGGGATGTCGCCGTGCACGATCGTGCCGTCCGCCTTGACGAACTCGCCGAACTGGAACCAGACGAAGGTGTTCAGCAGCTGGTGCATGCCGATCAGCAGCAGGGCGCGGTTGAAGACGCCGAAGATGCCGGCGCCGGCCGCGCCCAGGTCGGCGAGGGTCTGCGAGAAGTCGTTCAGGCCGCGGCCGATCGGCGGCCAGACCCAGATCGCCACCACGGCGGTCAGCATGCCGACCAGGGCGGTGATCATCGGAACCAGGCGGCGGCCGTTGAAGAAGCCGAGCCAGTCGACCAGCCTGGTGCGGTGGAAGCGGACCCACAGCCAGGCCGACATCAGGCCGATCAGGATGCCGCCCAGCACGCCCGGGTTCTGGTACGTCGCGGCCGCCGCCTTCGCCGAGGTGTAGTCCACGCACTGGTCGCTGACCAGCACCGTCGGCGGCTGGCAGTGCTCCGGGAAGGCGTGCAGGACCCGGAAGTAGACCAGGAAGCCGACCACGGCGGCCAGCGCCGTCGAGCCGTCCGCCTTCTTCGCCATGCCGATCGCTACGCCGACGCAGAACAGCATCGGCAGGCCGAAGGCCGAGTCGAGCAGTGCGCCGCCCGCGGCGGCGAAGACCTTCGCGACGTCGTCCCAGCCCAGTCCGTCCTTGCCGAACACGTCCGGCTGGCCGAGCCGGTTGAGGATGCCCGCGGCGGGGAGCACCGCCACCGGGAGCTGCAGGGAGCGTCCCATCTTCTGGAGGCCGCCGTAGAAGGTGTGCCACCACGTGGTCTGCGGGGCCGTGGCGCCTGCCGAACTCATCCTTCGCCCTCCGGGTGCGGTTGCCGACCGGCGGGCCCCTGCGGGACCCTCGGGCGGGGCTCGGGAACACCCGGGGCCGTTACCGCGTTCCTCGGAGTACACATATATTGGTGTAGACCACTTGGAAGCAGGTCGTACTCCGGAGGCGCGAGCCCCGCTGATCGTCATCCTCGGGCGACGATCTGACGCCTGCCCGCCGGAATGGGCCAAAAGTGGACTAACGTGGCGGACCGGACCGGCACGGGTGATGCTGGTCGCGCTGCTCGCCGGCACGACCGCAGCCGAACCCGCGTCAGCCACCGGCACGGACCTCACCGCCCGGCGGTCGAGGGACACCCCAGCACCAGCGCAGGACGGCACCCGGCAGAGCCGCCGAAGGGCCGAGACAGAGGGAGAAACCAGATGGCCAGCAAGGCTGAGAAGATCGTCGCCGGTCTGGGCGGCATCGACAACATCGAAGAGGTCGAGGGCTGCATCACCCGCCTGCGCACCGAGGTCAAGGACGCCTCCCTGGTCAACGAGGCCGCCCTCAAGGCCGCCGGCGCCCACGGCGTCGTGAAGATGGGCACCGCGATCCAGGTCGTCATCGGCACCGACGCCGACCCGATCGCCGCCGACATCGAGGACATGATGTGAGCTGAGCCACCCGGGTTCAGTCCGTCCGGCCCGCCGACCCGCTCAGGGGGACGGCGGGCCGCGGCGCGTCCCCGCCGGCTCCCGGACCGGCCCCCCGCCGCTTCCCGGACCGGCCCCCCGGAGCGACTACGCTCAGTGCCTATGTCACGCATCGACGGCCGCACCCCCGAACAGCTCCGCCCGATCACCATCGAACGGGGCTGGAGCAAGCACGCCGAAGGCTCCGTCCTCATCTCCTACGGCGACACCAAGGTGCTGTGCACCGCCAGCGTCACCGAGGGCGTGCCCCGCTGGCGCAAGGGCAGCGGCGAGGGCTGGGTCACCGCCGAGTACTCCATGCTCCCGCGCGCCACCAACACCCGCGGCGACCGCGAGGCCGTCAAGGGCCGCATCGGCGGCCGCACCCACGAGATCAGCCGGCTGATCGGCCGTTCGCTGCGCGCCGTCGTGGACCACCGGGCGCTCGCCGAGAACACCATCGTGCTCGACTGCGACGTCCTCCAGGCCGACGGCGGCACCCGCACCGCCGCCATCACCGGCGCGTACGTCGCCCTGGTCGACGCCGTCGCCTGGGCCCGCGACAAGAAGCTGCTGCGCGCCAAGGGCCAGCCGATCACCGGCGGCGTCAGCGCCGTCAGCGTCGGCATCATCGACGGCGTCCCGATGCTCGACCTCCAGTACGAGGAGGACGTGCGCGCCGAGACCGACATGAACATCGTCTGCACCTCCGACGGCCGCTTCGTCGAGGTCCAGGGCACCGCCGAGGGCGCCCCGTTCGACCGCGAGCTGCTCGACCGGCTGCTCGACCTCGGCAGCCTCGGCTGCGCGGAGCTGGACGCGATCCAGCGCAAGGCCCTGGAGGGCTGAACCGGCGCGGGTCCCGCAGCCGTGGACCGGAGCGGACGCACGGTCAGCCCGCGGGCGCGGACGGCCGTTCGGGCCGCGGTGCGGACACGCGTGCGGGCCGCGGGCGAACGGCCCGCCGAACCGGTCGGCCTGCTGTACAGGCCGGGCCCGGAGACCGTACGGTTCCCGCAGCACTCCCGCTGCGGGAACCGCGCACCTCCCGGCGCGCGTCCCCCATCACGGAACCCGCGCCCCACAGGAGGATCGGATGCCGTCGAGCATCGCCCGCCCCGCCGCCCTCGCCGTGGCCGGACTCATCGCGATCCTCCCGCTCAGCATGGTGAGCTGCTCCGCCGCGCAGAAGGCGCTCGACTGCGGCAACACCGCGGTGCGGATCACCGGAGACATCGCCGACGTCACCCAGGCCTACGACAACGCGAGCAACGACGCGGCCGCGGCGGGGAAGGCCCTGCAGAAGCTCAAGAACGACCTCGACCAGGTCGGGAAGAACTCCAAGAACACCGACGTCGCCAAGGCCGTGACCGATCTGCAGAAGCAGGTCGAGAACGTGCAGCGGGCCGCGGACCGCAACGAGGTCCCGGACCTCAAGCCGCTCGGCGCCGCGGCCGGCAACCTCACCTCGGTCTGCACCGGCTGATCGTCCCCGGCCCCTCGGTAGGGTGGGCGATATGTCCACCCGCCTGATTCTCGCCACCCGTAACCAGCACAAGGTCACCGAGCTCCGCGCCATCCTGGCGGACGCCGGCCTGGACGTCGAACTCGTCGGCGCCGACGCCTACCCGGAGATCCCGGACGTCCCCGAGACCGGGGTCACCTTCGCCGAGAACGCCCTGCTCAAGGCGCACGCCCTGGCCCGCGCCACCGGCCTGCCCGCCGTCGCCGACGACTCCGGCCTCTGCGTGGACGTGCTGAACGGCGCTCCCGGCATCTTCTCCGCCCGCTGGTCCGGCAAGCACGGCGACGACACCGCCAACCTCGACCTGCTGCTCGCCCAGCTCTCCGACATCGCCGAGCCGCACCGCGGCGCCCACTTCTTCTGCGCCGCCGCCCTCGCGCTCCCCGACGGCACCGAGCGCGTCGTCGAGGGCCGCCTCCTCGGCACCCTGCGCACCGCCCCGGCCGGCGACGGCGGCTTCGGCTACGACCCGATCCTCCAGCCGCTCGGCGAGACCCGCACCTGCGCCGAACTCACCCCGGCCGAGAAGAACGCCATCAGCCACCGCGGCAAGGCCTTCCGCGCCCTCGCCCCGGTCGTCAAGGACCTGCTGGCCTGACACTCCGTCCGGTGAACGCGTCGAAGGCCCGCCCCGGGATCACCTCGGGGCGGGCCTTCGATTTCAACGCCAGTGCGGCCTGAGGGACTCGAACCCTCACGGGATTTCTCCCATGGGCACCTAAAACCCAGGCGTCTGCCAATTCCGCCAAGGCCGCATGGCGACCAGTCTAGAGCTTCGTCGAGTGTGGGGACAGCGAGTTCGGCCGCCGCCCCGCCGGTGCCGCGTCCCGGTTCGGCGTCCGGTCCGGTCCCCGGTCCGGCCCCGGCCTCGTCCCGGTCGGGGGGCGGCCGCGCGTCTGCCGCGCGCCGGTGCGGGCAGTTCGGCAGCCGGGTCGGCCGGTGCGCGCCGGGAGCGGGTTTCGGCCAGGGGGCTGACCGATTGTCGAGCGGCTCCGACCTGTGATGTTTGGCTTTTGATTACCAATTGGTACAGACCTATTGACCTATGTGGTTCAGACCACATAGCTTCTGCGCCAATTGCAATCCCCCACGTGCGTGCTCCCCCACAGGCACGCGCCGACACTCTCTCCTGGAGGACCGAGTGTTGATCCGAAACACGGCGGAGCGGCGTCCCACCGCCGCCCACCGCCGGAAGAGCCCGGCCGCCCGGGCCGGCGTGGCCTCGCTCGCCGCGGCCTCGCTGGCCGGACTGCTGATGGCGACGCTGGGTGCGGCGCCCTCGCAGGCGTCGGCGGCGGTCGACAACGCGGCCTGTCGGCCGGACGGCCTGTACCAGACCCCCGGGGTGGACGTCCCGTACTGCTCCGTCTACGACACCAGCGGGCGCGAGAAGATGGGCGCCGACCACCAGCGCCGCATCATCGGCTACTTCACCGGCTGGCGCACCGGCAAGAACGGCGACGCGCCGTACCTGGTGAGCGACATCCCCTGGGACAAGGTCACCCACCTCAACTACGCCTTCGGCCACGTCGGCTCCGACAACAAGCTCTCGGTCGGCACCGACGGCCCGACCAACGAGGCCACCGGGATCTCCTTCCCCGGCGTCCCCGGTGCCGAGCTGGACCCGAGCCTGCCGTACAAGGGCCACTTCAACCTGCTGACGAAGTTCAAGAAGCAGTACCCGAACGTCAAGACCATGATGTCGGTGGGCGGTTGGACCGAGACCGGCGGATACTTCGGGGACGACGGCAAGCGCGTCAACTCCGGCGGCTTCTACTCGATGACCGTCAATGCGGACGGCAGCGTCAACCAGGCCGGCATCGACACCTTCGCCGCCTCCTCGGTCGACTTCATCCGCAAGTACGGCTTCAACGGCGTCGACATCGACTACGAGTACCCGACCTCGATGAAGGACGCCGGCAACCCGCTGGACTGGCAGCTCGCCAACGCCAAGCGCGGCTCGCTGGCCAAGGGCTACGCGGCGCTGATGAAGACCCTGCGCGAGAACCTGGACAAGGCCGGCGCCGCCGACGGCAAGCACTACCTGCTGTCGGTCGCCGCCCCGTCCTCCGGCTACCTGCTGCGCGGCATGGAGACCTTCCAGGTGGCCAAGTACCTGGACTACGTCAACATCATGTCGTACGACCTGCACGGCGCCTGGAACAAGTACGTGGGCCCGAACGCCTCGCTGTTCGACGACGGCAAGGACGGCGAGCTGGCCGCCGCCAACGTCTACGGCACCGGGCAGTACGGCGGCATCGGCTACCTGAACGCCGACTGGTCGTACCACTACTTCCGCGGTTCGATGCCCGGCGGCCGGATCAACGTCGGCCTGCCGTACTACTCCCGCGGTTTCAAGAACGTGCAGGGCGGCACCAACGGCCTCTGGGGCACCGCCTCGGCGACCACCTGCCCGGCCGGCTCCGGCCTGACCGCCTGCGGTGACGGCGCGGTCGGCATCGACAACATCTGGAACGACAAGGACGACGCGGGCAAGGAGTCCCCGGCCGGGTCGAACCCGATGTGGCACGCCAAGAACCTGGAGAAGGGCATCCTGCCCGACTACCTGGCCAAGTACGGCGTGTCCGACACCGCGCTGCAGGGCACCTACACCCGCAACTACAGCTCCGCCCTGGTGGCGCCGTGGCTGTGGAACGACACCAAGAAGGTGTTCCTCTCCACCGAGGACGAGCAGTCGGTGGGCGCCAAGGCGGACTACATCGTCAACCAGGGCGCCGGCGGCGCGATGATCTGGGAGCTCGCGGGCGACTACAAGTGGGACGCCGCCGCCAACGGCGGCAAGGGCGAGTACGTCCCCGGTTCGACGCTGACCTCGCTGATGTACGACAAGTTCAAGTCGGCGGCCCCGTACGGCGCGATCCGCTCGACGACCGCGCTGCCGCAGCAGACCCTGCCGATCGACGTGTCGTTCACCAACTTCGCGCTGGGCGACTCGAACTACCCGATCAACCCGAAGCTGCACATCGTCAACAACTCGACGCTGACCCTGCCGGGCGGCACCGAGTTCCAGTTCGACTACGGCAACTCGGCCCCGGGCAACGCCAAGGACCAGTCCGGCTTCGGCCTCCAGGTCATCAAGCAGGACAACCCGGGCCCGGGCAACGTGGGCGGTCTGAAGGGCACCTACAACCGGGTGTCGGTCAAGCTGCCGGGCTGGCAGTCGCTGGCGCCGGGCGCCTCGATCGACATGGACTTCGTCTACTACCTGCCGGTGTCCACGCCCTCCAACTGGACGGTCAACGTGGGCGGCACGCTGTACGGGATCAAGGGCGACCTGACCCGCGGCGCGGTGGACGGCGGCACGCCGACCCCGACCCCGACCCCGTCGCAGACGGCCACCCCGACGCCGACCCCGACGCCCACCGCGACCGGGACGCAGACCCCGACGCCGACCCCGACCTCGGGCGCCTGCACGGCCGCCCCGGGCTGGGACGCGGGCACCACCTACGCGACCCCCACCAAGGTCTCGTGGAAGGGCCACTACTACCAGAACAAGTGGTGGACCAAGGGCGACGACCCCGCGGCCAGCGGCTCGTGGGGCGTCTGGAGCGACCTCGGGACCTGCTGATCGGGCCGGTCCGCCGAGGTGAGGAACGGCGGTGGCGGTGCACCCGGTCGGGGGGTGTGCCGCCACCGCTTCGTCGTTCTCCCGTACCGCGGTCGGTCAGGCGCCGACCTTGAGGTCGCGCAGCAGCTTGGCGACGTGGCCGGTGGCCCGCACGTTGTAGAACGCGTGCTCCACCTTGCCCTGCTCGTCCACGACGATCGTGGAGCGGATCACGCCCAGGTAGGTGCGGCCGTAGTTCTGCTTCTCGCCGAAGGCGCCGTACGCCTCCAGCACCTCCTTGTCCGGGTCGGACAGCAGCGTGACCTTGAGGTTCTCGGCCTCGCGGAACCTGCCGAGCTTCTCCGGCTGGTCCGGGGAGATGCCGATGACGTCGTAGCCGGCGCCCGCGAAGACCTCCAGGTTGTCGGTGAAGTCGCAGGCCTGCTTGGTGCACCCGGGGGTCAGGGCGGCGGGGTAGAAGTAGACGATGACCTTGCGGCCGGCGTGGTCGGCGAGGGACACCTGGTTGCCGTCGGCGTCGGACAGGCTGAAGGCGGGCGCGGTGTCGCCGGGCTGGAGGCGCTCAGACACGGTCGTACTCTCCTGAAGGCTGGGACGGGCGGCTGTACCACGGCAAACTTACCTCCGATGGTGGGTGGGGCCGCGCGGCCGTGTTCGGCAGCTGACACACTGGGTCAGTCGCACCGATCGCACGGATCGGACGGAACGACATCGGCGAGTGAATGGGGTGGCCCGAGTGGGCGAGGCGAGCACGCAGGACAAGTCGGCGCGGACGACCGCCCAGATCGAGGCGGACATCGAGCGGACGCGTGACCGGCTGGCGGGGACCCTCGACGAGCTGGCCGTCCGCGTCCACCCGAGCACCATCTCCGCCCAGGTCAAGGCCAAGGCGGCGGCCGCCGTCGAGGAGCGGGCAGCCCGGGCGTACGTGGCCGCCAGCGGCGTGGTGGAGAAGGTCCGGGCGCAGTTCGTGGACGAGGAGGGGCAGCCGCGCCGGGAGCGGATCGTCCCGGCCGCGCTGGTCGGCGTGGGCCTGGTGCTGCTGGTCGCCTCGGCCCGCAAGCGCCGCAAGGGCTGAGCACCGCGGGACGGAGGGCCGGGCGCGCCGCGTGCCCGGCCTTCCGCGTACCGGGCCAGCGTCACGCCCCGCGCCCGGGGGAGGTACCTTCGGGACCGTGAGTACGAACGACGAAGCGACCCGCTCCGAGTACGCGCAGGAGCCCGCCCGCCACGACCGGCTCGGCGAGAAGCTGCCGATCCGGATGCTGCACGACCGCGTGCTGGTGCGCATCGAGGGCGGCGAGGGCGAGCGCCGCTCGACCGGCGGCATCCTGATCCCGGCCACGGCGGAGCTGTCCAAGCGCTGTACCTGGGCGGAGGCCGTCGCGGTGGGCCAGAGCGTGCGCTCGGTGGAACCGGGGGACCGGGTGCTGTACGACCCGGAGGACAAGCTGGAGGTGGAGGTCCGCGGCGCCACCTACGTGCTGCTGCGCGAGCGCGACCTGCACGCCGTCGCCGCGACCCGTTTCGGCGACACGGAGGGCTCGACCGGGCTGTACCTGTGACGGCCTGATCCGTCCGGTGCCCCGCGGTGCCCCGACACGGGTCGGGGCACCGCGCTTCCGGCGCGGGCGGCGGGCCGGGCCGCCCGGGCGTCGTCGGGGCCGCGCGGCGGACACGCGCTAGGGTCCCGGCATGGGTGTGCCGGTGATCGGGGATGCGGAGCGTCGGGCCAGGCTGGGGCGGCGGCAGTTGCTGGTGCCGTCGCTGCGGGCGGCGCGGGTGGAGGACGTGGCCGACGCGGTGGTCGGGCTGCACGCGACGGACGCGGCCACGGTGTACCTGTCGGCCTGCGCGCGGCTGGCGGAGCCCTCGGCGGCGGAGGTGGACCGGGCGCTGTACGAGGACGTCTCGCTGGTGAAGCTGCTGTCGATGCGGCGGACGATCTTCGCGGTGACGGAGGGCCTCGCCCCGTACGTGAGTTCGGCGGCGGCGCGGGCGATCGCGGCGAAGGAGCGGGCGACGCTGCTGAAGCACCTGCGGGACTTCGCCGAGGGCTGGGACGAGGCCCGGCTGGCGGAGACGGAGCGCGAGGTGCTGGCCGCGCTGGCCGTCCGCGGCGAGGCGACGACCAGGGAACTCTCCGAGGACGTACCGCAGTTGCGCGAGACGATGCTGATGTCGGCGGGCAAGGCGTACGAGGCGAAGCAGAGCGTGGGCAGCCGCCTGCTGCGGCTGCTGGCCTCCGACGGGCACGTGCGCCGCTCACGCCCGCGCGGTTCGTGGCTGAGCAGCAGCTACCCGTGGGCGCCGGTGCCGCAGTGGCCGGAGGTGCCGGTGCGGGAGGCGAAGGCCGAGGTGGTGCGGCGCTGGCTGGCGGCGTACGGACCGGCGACGGTCGAGGACGTGAAGTGGTGGACGGGCTGGACGCTGGGGGACGTCCGCCGGGCGCTGGCCGATCTCGGGGCGCTGGACGTGGCGTTGGCCGGCGGGGCGCCGGCGCTGGCGCTGCCGGGGGACGAGGCGCCGGTGGCGGAGCCGGAGCCGTGGGCGGCGCTGCTGCCCGCGCTGGACCCGGCGGTGATGGGCTGGCGCGGGCGGGACTGGTACCTGCGGCCGGAGGACGTGCCGGCGCTGTTCGACCGGGCGGGCAACGCCGGGCCGACGGTGTGGTGGTGCGGCGAGGTGGTGGGCGGCTGGGCGCAGCGCCCGGACGGCGAGGTGGTGTGGCGGCTGTTCCGGGACGTCGGGGCGGCGGCGGAGCGGGCCGTCGCGGCACAGGCCGAGCGGCTGGCGGGCTGGCTGGGGGAGGTGCGGGTGACGCCGCGGTTCCGCACCCCGCTGGAGCGCGAACTGGTGGCCCGGGGCGCGTCCTGAAGCCTGTTCCGGAAGTCCGGGGACAAGGCTTCAGGGCGTGGGCGGGGCCGCCGGGTGGCTGGCGGGGCCGCCGGTGGCGCTGGGCGGGGCGGTGGGGCGGGTCGGCTGGACCTGGCTGGGCCTGGGGGTGGGGCTGGGCTGTTCCGGTTCCGTCGTGGGCTTGGGTGCCTGCGGGCTGGGGGTGATCGGGCCGGGAGCGGGTCGGCCGGTGGCGGCGGGGGTGCTGGGCTCGTGGCCGGGCGGTGTGCCGGGGGCCGGGCCGGTGTTGGCGGGTTCGCCGCCGGCGGCGGGGGCGGTGGTCGGGGTGGTGGCGCTGGGGGTGGTGCCGGCGGGGGCGGTGGGCCAGGGGGTGGCGGCGGGGGTGCCGTGTCCGGTCCTGAGGTCGAAGTCCTGGGTGGGGGTGCCGTCGAGGGCGGCGGCCATGTAGGCGGTCCAGATCCGGGTGGGGAAGGTGCCGCCGTTGATCCGGGTGAGTCCGGCGGTGCCGGCCAGCGGCTCCTTGGCGTGGGTCTTCGGGTTCTCCCGGAACAGGCCGACGGTGGTGGCGAGTTCGGGGGTGTAGCCGGCGAACCAGGCGGAGAGGTTGGAGTCGGTGGTGCCGGTCTTGCCGGCGGCGGGGCGGTTCAGGTCGAGGGCGGCGGCGCCGGTGCCGCGCGGGCTGACGACGTCGCGCAGCACGTCGGTGACGGAGTCGGCGGTCTCCCGGTCGAGGGCGTCGGTGGGGTCGTGTTCGGGCATCTTGGGGACGTCGACGGCGCCGCCGGGGTTGACGCGTTCGAGTTTGACGACGGACCAGGGGGTGCGGGCCCGGCCGTGGTCGGCGAGGGTGGCGTAGACGCCGGCCAGGTCGAGGGCGCTGGGGGTGGCGGTGCCGAGCGTCATCGAGGTGTTGGCCGGGTCCATGCCGCGGACGCTGTCGGGGATGCCGAGTTTGACGGCGGTCTCCCGGACGCGGGCGAGTCCGGCGTCGACGCCCTCCTGCGCGTACACGGAGTTGACGGACTTCACCATGGCGTAGCGCAGGGTGATGCTGCCGTAGTCGACGTCGTCCTCGTTGGGCGGCGCGTAGGGGGTGGGGCCGCCGGTGACGGGGCGTTCGCTGCTGCCGTCGTAGCGGGATTCGGTGGTGATCGGGACGCCGTCGAGGGTGTGCTGGGCGAGCAGGCCGGCGGCGAGGTCGATCGGTTTGAAGGTGGAGCCGATCTGGTTGTCCTGGCGCAGCGCGTCGTTGTAGGGCTGCTTGGCGTAGTCGGGGCCGCCGTAGACGGCGACGACCCGGCCGGTGGCGGGTTCGACGGAGGCGCCGGCGACCCGGACGTCGGTGTCGGTGGCGGGGCGGGCCCGGGGGTCGAGTTCGCCGGTGAGCCGGTCCTGGACGGCCTTGACGAAGGCGTCCTGCCGGGGCTTGTCGAAGGTGGTGGTGATGCGCCAGCCGCCGGCCTTGAGGGTGGCGGCGTCGAGGGTGCCGGAGGAGACGAGGTAGTCGTCGGCGACGCCGACCAGGTAGCCGGCCTGGCCGGCGAGGCCGGTGGCGGGCTGGGGGTCGATCGGGTCGGGGAAGGTGGTGGCGGCGCGGTCGGCGGGGGTGAGGAAGCCGAGCTGGACCATGCCGTCGAGGGTGTAGTTCCAGCGGGCGACGGCCTTCTCGCGGTTGGCGGGGGTGGCGGTCTTGACGTCGTAGAGGCTGGGGGCCTGGAGCAGGGAGGCGAGGTAGGCGCCCTGGGCGGGGGTGAGCGCGGAGACGTCGACGCCGTAGTAGGCGTGGGCGGCGCTCTGGATGCCGTAGGCGCCGCGGCCGAAGTAGCTGCTGTTGAGGTAGCCGGCGAGGATCTCGCGCTTGTCGCGCTGCTGGTCGACCTTGAGGGCGATGAGCAGTTCGCGGCCCTTGCGCTCGATGGTGCGGTCCTGGGTGAGGTAGTAGTTCTTGACGTACTGCTGGGTGATGGTGGAGCCGCCCTGCATGCCCTTGCCGAGCAGGGTGTTCCAGCCGGCCCGGAGCATGCCCTTCAGGTCGATCCCGCGGTTCTGGTAGAAGGTGCGGTCCTCGGCGGAGACGACGGCCTGCTGGGTCGGGAGCGGGATCTGGTCGATGGTGACGTCGGTGCGGTTGACGGCGCCGGTGCGGGCGATCTCGGTGGTGCCGTCGGCGTAGAGGTAGATGTTGTTCTGGGCGACGGCGTGGGCGTTGGGGTCGGGCACCGGGACGATGACGTAGAGCACGGCGAAGCCGCCGGCGGCGAGCAGGAACAGCAGGGTGAGGGTGCCGAGGGTGACCCGCCAGGTGGGCAGGAGCCGGCGCCAGAGCGGGAGGGCGCGGCGGGCCTCGCGGCGGGCGGCCCGTTTGGCCTGGCGGCGGGTGCTCAAGGTCATGCCGAGATTATCTGCTATTTGACGTCGGATCAGGCGGGGAAAACCGGGTGCGGGTGGTGCGGGCCGGAGGTACGGTGAAAGGTGCAAACCACATAGCGCACCCACTTCCAGCTCCGCCCGCCAGGCCCGGCACCCCCGGGTACGGCCGGTCGGAGCCGCTGGGGCGTGCGCGGATGTCGAGGGCCATCTCCCTCTGCCCATATTTGTCGACAAGGAGACAATATGCTCTACGCCGCCGTTGCCCGCGGCGCCTTCCGCCGCTACTCCACCTACCGGGCCGCCACCGTGGCCGGCACCTTCACCAACACCGTCTTCGGCATCATCCTGGCCTCCACCTTCCTCGCCCTCTGGCAGGCCCGCCCCGGCCTCGGAGGCTACGACCAGAGCCAGGCCGTCACCTACATCTGGGTCAGCCAGAGCCTGCTGGTCACCGTCGCGGTCTGGGGCGGCGGCTTCCAGGACGACCTCCAGGACCGCTTCCGCAGCGGCGACATCGCCGTCGACCTCTACCGCCCGGTCGACTTCCAGGCCTGGTGGCTGGCCTCCGACCTCGGCCGGGCCGGCTTCCAGGCGCTGGTGCGCGGCACCGTGCCGATACTGATCGGCGCGCTGGTGTTCCGCATCCGACTGCCCGAACACCCGCTGACCTGGGCGTTCTTCCTGCTCTCGGTACTGCTGGCGGTCGTGGTCAGCTTCGGGCTGCGCTTCCTGGTCTCGATCACCGGCTTCTGGCTGCACGACTCGGAGGGCGTGCGCTCGGTGATGCTGGTGGTCTCGATGTTCTTCTCCGGGATGCTGCTGCCGGTCGCGCTGTTCCCCGGCCTGCTCGGCGACCTCGGCCGGGCGCTGCCCTGGTCGGCGCTGGTGAACGTCCCCACCGACGTCTTCCTGGAACGGACCGGCGGCACCGCCCTGTTCGGGGCGCTCGGCTTCCAGCTCGGCTGGGCGGTGGTGCTGCTCGCCGCCGGGCGGGGCGCCCAGTGGCTGGCCACCCGCAAGGTGGTGGTGCAGGGTGGCTGAGCAGCTCGTCGGGCTCCGCCGGGAGCCCCTCGCCGCCCGCACCGCCTGGGCGCTGCGCTCCTGGTGGCTCTGCGCCCGGATGTGGATGCGCTCGATGATGGCCTACCGGGCCTCCTTCGCGCTCAACCTGGCGGCGAGCCTGGTCACCCACTCCCTCGACTTCGCGGTGCTGGTGATCATGTTCCTGCACACCGACCGGCTCGGCGGCTGGAGCCTGCCGGAGATCGCCTTCCTGTACGCCACCGCCACCTTCTCGCTCGGCGTCGCCAACCTGCTGGTCGGCTCGGCCGACGGGCTCGGCGCGCGGATCCGCAGCGGCTCGCTGGACACCATGCTGATCCGGCCCGCGCCCGCGCTCTCCCAGCTGTGCGCCGAACGCTTCACGCTGCGCCGGCTCGGCCGCCCGCTCCAGGCCGTCGCGGTGCTGGTCTGGTCGCTGGCCGCCCTGGACGTCCACTGGACCTGGGACCGGGTGCTGCTGGTGCCCGCCCTGCTGCTCTGCGGCACCGTCATCTTCGGCGCGATCTACATCGGCGGCGCCACCGTCCAGTTCTGGTGGGGCGAGTCCAAGGAGATCCAGAACTCCTTCACCTACGGCGGCGCGACGCTGCTGCACTACCCGCCGACGATCTTCGCCAAGGAGCTGGTCGCCGGGGCGGTCTTCGGCGTCCCGCTGGCCTTCGTCAACTGGCTTCCCGCGCTGCGCATCCTCGACCGGCCCGACCCGCTCGGCCTGCCCACCGCCTTCCAGTTCGCCTCGCCGGTCGTCGCCGCGCTCTGCGTCCTCGCCGCCGGGCTCGCCTGGCGGGCCGGGCTGCGCGCCTACCGCGGCACCGGCAGCTGAACCCCTCCCACGAACCCTCCCGCCGAACCCTTCCCATTCCGAAGGAGCTCCCATGGCACTGATCGAACTCCACGACGTCCACCGCACCTTCACCGTACGCACCCGCACGGGCCGGTTCAGCCGGGCCAAACGCGAGGTCCGGGCGGTGGACGGGCTCGGCTTCACCGTCGAGGCCGGCGAGTGCGTCGGCTACATCGGGCCCAACGGGGCCGGCAAGTCCACCACCATCAAGATGCTCACCGGCATCCTCGTCCCCAGCTCCGGACGGCTGCGGGTGGCCGGCGTCGACCCGGCGCGCGAACGCGTCGCACTGGCCCGCCGGATCGGTGTCGTCTTCGGCCAGCGCACCACCCTCTGGTGGGACCTGCCCCTGCGCGACTCCTTCGAACTCGCCCGCCGGATCTACCGCATCCCCGACGCCCGGTACCGCGAGAACCTCGGCCGCTGCGTCGAACTGCTCGACCTCGGCGGACTGCTGGACACCCCGGTGCGCCAGCTCTCGCTCGGCCAGCGGATGCGCGGCGACCTCGCCGCGGCGCTGCTGCACGACCCCCAGGTGCTCTACCTGGACGAGCCGACCATCGGCCTGGACGTGGTCAGCAAGGGCCGGGTGCGGGAGTTCCTGCGCGAGGTCAACCGGGACCGGGGCACCACCGTGCTGCTCACCACCCACGACCTGACCGACATCGAGCAGCTCTGCGGCCGGGTGATGGTGATCGACCACGGCCGGGTGGTCTACGACGGCGGACTGGAGGGCCTGCACGCCACCGGCCGCAGCGAGCGGACGCTGGTGGTGGACCTCGCGCAGGAACTCGCGCACCCGGTCGAGGTGCCCGGGGCCCGGGTCACCAGGGTCGAGGGGCCGCGCCAGTGGCTGGCCTTCCCGGCCCAGGAGAGCGCCGCGCCGATCGTGGCGGCGGTCGCCGCGCGCTACCCCCTGGTGGACCTGTCGGTGCGCGAACCGGCCATCGAGGACGTGATCGCCCGGATGTACGCGGAGGTCGCGATCGGCTGACGGGACGGACGCGCGGCGGCCGGGGGCTCTCAGGCCGCCGCCCGGCCGTCGCACGCCAGTGCCACGACCGGGAGCGCGTTCGGTTCCCCGTCGCCGGTGCGGGTGATCATCGTGACCCCTGGCCTCCACCGTGAGTTGACCCGGCATCACTCGCCGATGCCGGAACCGGAGGCCCGCTCCCCGATGGCCGTACCCGACGTGACCGTGGTGGTCGCGGTCTACAACACCATGCCGTACCTCACCGCCTGCCTGGACTCGCTGGTCGGGCAGTCCCTGGCGCCGGGGCGGCTGGAGGTGGTGGCCGTGGACGACGGCTCCACGGACGGCGGCGGGGAGCTGCTGGACGAGTACGCCGCCCGCCACCCAGGGCTGTTCACGGTGCTGCACCAGCCCAACTCGGGCGGCCCGGCGGGACCGACCAACCGCGCCCTGGAGCTGGCCCGCGGCCGCTACGTGCTGTTCCTCGGCGCGGACGACCGGCTCGGCGAGGAGGCGCTGGAGCGGCTGGTCACGGCCGCCGACGCCTGGGGCTCGGACGTGGTGGTGCCCAAGCAGATCGGGGTGAACGGGCGGCTGGTCCCGCAGGGGATCTTCCACGCCGACGCCGAGTCCGTGGACTTCACCGACTCCGCGCTGGCCTGGGCGCTGGCCGACACCAAGCTGTTCCGGCTCGACCTCCTCCGGCGCCACGGGCTGCGCCGCGACGAGCGGTTGAAGGTCTTCTCGGACCAGCCGTTCACCCTGGAGGCCTGCCTGCGGGCGGCCCGGGTGTCCGTCCTCGCCTCCTACGACTGCTACTTCCTGGTGCTGCGCGAGGACCGGGGCAACGTCACCGAGCGGGCCGGGGCGCTGGACCGGCTGCGCGGGATCGCCGCGCTGCAGCAGGTGGCGGCGGAACTGGCCGAGCCCGGAGAGGAGTTGGACGCCATCCGGGCCCGCAGCTTCGGCTGGGACGTGCCGCGCCTGCTGCAGGAGGGCTTCCTGCTGCTGGCCGAGGACGTTCAGGAGCGGGTGTGCGTCGAGGCCGCGCGGCTGGTCGAGCGGTTCGGCGCCCGCGAGGTGTACCACCGGCTGCCGCCCGCCGAGCGGGTGCGGCTCGAACTCGCCTGCGCGGTACGGCCGGAGGCGCTGCGCGACCACATCCGCTACGAGGCGGCGCACGGCGATCCACCCGCGGTGGTGGACGGCGGGCGGCGGTACGCGGGCTTCCCGGCGTTCCGGGACGCCCGGCTCGGCCTGCCGGACGAGCTGTTCCTGCTGCCGGAGGAGGCGACCGGGGCGGCCGCCGGGAAGGCGGCCCCGGAAGCGGCCTCGGAGGCGGTAGGGAAGGCCGCCCCGCGGCTCGACCTCGCCCGGCAGCTGTGGCGCGGGCTCGTCCCGGAACAGCTGCGGCGCCGGCTGCGGCGCCACCCGGCGTGGCGCCGGCTGGCCGACTCGGTGAACGGAGGACGGGGATGAGCCTGGACGTCTGCGTGGTCGGCCTGGGCAAGCTGGGCCTGCCGCTGGCGGTGCAGTTCGCGCTGAAGGGCCACCGGGTGACCGGTGCGGACACCGCCCCCGGCGTGGTGGAGAGCGTCAACCGGGGCGTGCCGCCGTTCCCCCGGGAGGCGGGCCTGGACCAGGCGCTCAAGCGGGTCGTCGCCGAGGGCCTGCTGCGGGCCACCGCCGACACCACGGCCGCGGTGGCCCGGGCCGAGGCCGTCGTACTGGTCGTCCCGCTGGTCACCGCCGCCGACGGCAGCCCGGACTTCGCCCTGCTCGACGCGGCCACCGACGCCGTCGCGGCCGGGCTGCGCCGGGGCACCCTGGTCAGCTACGAGACCACCCTGCCGGTCGGCACCACCCGGGAGCGCTGGGCGCCCCGGCTGACGTCCCGGTCGGGGCTCGCTGCCGGGAGGGACTTCGCGCTGGTGTTCAGCCCGGAGCGGGTGCGCACCGGACGGGTCTTCGCCGACCTGCGGCGCTACCCGAAGCTGGTCGGCGGCCTGGACGCGTCCTCCACCCGGCGCGGCGCCGAGTTCTACCGGGCGGTGCTGGACTTCGACCCGCGCCCGGACCTGCCCCGGCCCAACGGCGTCTGGGAACTGGCCTCGGCGGAGGCGGCCGAGTTCAGCAAGCTCGCCGAGACCACGTACCGGGACGTCAACATCGCGCTGGCCAACCAGTTCGCCCGGTACGCGGACGAGGTCGGGGTGGACTTCGCGGAGATCGCCGACGCCTGCAACTCGCAGCCGTACAGCCACCTGCACCGGCCGGGCATCGCGGTCGGCGGGCACTGCATCCCGGTGTACCCGCGGCTCTACCTGTGGAACGACCCGGGCGCGACGGTGGTCCGGGCGGCGCGCGAGGCCAACCTGGCGGTTCCGGGGTACGCGGTGGGCGTGCTGGCGGGGGCGGTGCCGGGCGGGATCGCCGGGCAGGGCGTGCTGGTGCTCGGCGCGTCGTACCGGGGCGGGGTCAAGGAGACGGCGTACTCCGGGGTGTTCCCGCTGGTCGAGGCGGTGCGGTCGGCGGGTGCGCGGCCGTACGTCAGCGACCCGCTGTACGAGGCGGAGGAGTTGGCGGCGCTCGGGCTGCCGCCGTACGGCGGGGAGCCGGTGGTGGCGGCGGTGCTGCAGGCCGACCACCCGGAGTACCGGGACCTGACGCCGGCGGACCTGCCGGGGGTGCGGGTGCTGCTGGACGGGCGGCGGTGCACGGACCCGAAGCGCTGGGCGGGCGCGGAGGTGCGGCGGATGGTGCTGGGCGGGGCGTGAGGCCCGGGCTGTTCGGCGTGTGAGGTCCGGCCGGTTCGGCGCGTGACGCCTGGCCGGTTCGGGGCGTCATGCCCGGCCGGTTCGGCGTGTGAGGCCCGGGCTGTTCGGTGCGTCACGCCTGGCGGGGGCGTGTGATCGCGAGGCGCGCCCCCGTCCGCGCCGGGCAACGGGCAGACTGGCGGGGTGAGTGACGATGCCTTCAGCGGGACCGGCCCCGGGGTCCGGTTCACCGCGGCCGACGAGCAGAAGAGACGTGGCGTCCGCCGGATGAAGACCATCGCGACCGGCCTGCTGGCCTTCGCGACCCTGGTCTTCGCCCTGGCCACCTGGGCCAAGGCGGCCGGCGCCGGCCCCTGGGCGGGGTACGTGGCGGCCGCCGCCGAGGCGGGCATGGTCGGCGCGCTGGCCGACTGGTTCGCGGTGACCGCGCTGTTCCGCCGGCCGTTCGGCCTGCCGATCCCGCACACCGCGATCATCCCGACCAAGAAGGACGCCTTCGGCCGCTCGCTCGGCGACTTCGTCGGCGAGAACTTCCTCTCCGGCCACGTGGTCCGCGGCCGCCTGGCGGCACTCGGCATCGGCCGCCGGCTGGGGGAGTGGCTGGCCGCGCCGGGCAGTGCCGAGCGGGTCACCAAGGAGGCCTCGGCGGCGCTGCGCGGCCTGCTCGCGGTGCTCCGCGACGACGACGTGCGGGCGGTGGTCGCCGAGGCGGTGACCAGGCGGGCCGCGGCCACCTCGGTGGCCGAGCCGATGGGCCGGATGCTCGGCAAGGTGGTCGCGGACGGCGGGCACCACGGGGTGGTGGACCTGGTCGCCGTCCGGGCGCACGGCTGGCTGACCACCAACCACGAGGAGGTGGTCCAGAAGGTCACCCAGAAGACCCCGGGCTGGACGCCCCGGTTCATCGACCACCAGGTCGGCGAGCGGGTCTACAAGGAGCTGCTGCGCTTCGTCACCGACATCCGGGACGATCCGGACCACCCCGCCCGCGGCGCGATCGACAACTTCCTCGCCGACTTCGCGACCGAGCTGCAGACCGACCCGGAGACCATCGCCCGGGTCGAGCGGGCCAAGGGCGAGCTGCTGGCCCGCGCCGAGGTGCAGGACCTGATCAACTCCACCTGGGCGGCCGTGCGCACCCTGGTGATGGGCGCGGCCGAGGACGAGGACAGCGAACTGCGCCGGCGCATCCGCGACGGCGTGCGCCGCTTCGGCGAGCGCCTGGCCACCGACCCCAAGCTCCAGGCCAAGGTGGACGGCTGGCTCCAGGACGCCGCCCAGTACCTGGTCGACACCTACCGCACCGAGATCACCTCGCTGATCTCCGAGACGGTGGCGGGCTGGGACGCCGACGACGCCTCCCGCAAGATCGAGGCCAACGTCGGCCGCGACCTGCAGTTCATCCGGATCAACGGCACCGTGGTCGGCGCCCTGGCCGGGCTGCTGATCCACACCCTGGCGGTGGCGCTCGGAGGGTGACCCCGGGCACGGCCTATCCTTGCCAGCAACTGTCTTCGGTACGCGCGTAGAAGGAAGAAGGGAACCACCGTGGTCCAGCCGGACGGAAGTCGGATCGGCCCCAGTGTCAGTCGGATCGAGCCCGTGGAGCGGAGCATCGAGGCGTTCATCGCCGGGATGCCCAAGGCGGAACTGCACGTCCACCACGTCGGCTCGGCCTCGCCGCGCGTCGTCGCGGAACTGGCCGCCCGGCACGCCGGGAACTCCAAGGTGCCGGCCGACCCGGCGGCGCTCGCCGAGTACTTCACCTTCACCGACTTCGCGCACTTCATCGAGGTCTACCTGAGCGTGGTGGACCTGGTCCGGGACGCCGAGGACGTCCGCTCGCTCACCTACGGGGTGGCCGAGGACATGGCCCGGCAGAACATCCGGTACGCCGAGCTGACCATCACCCCGTACTCCTCGGTCCGCCGGGGCATCCCCGAGGTCGCCTTCATGGAGGCGATCGAGGACGCCCGGCTGCGCGCCGAGAAGGAGCTCGGCGTGGTGCTGCGCTGGTGCTTCGACATCCCGGGCGAGGCCGGGCTGCAGTCCGCCGAGGAGACCGCCCGGCTGGCCACCGAGCTGGGCCCCGACGGCCTGGTCAGCTTCGGCCTGGGCGGCCCGGAGATCGGCGTGCCGCGCCCGCAGTTCAAGCCGTACTTCGACCGGGCCCGGGCGGCCGGCCTGCGCAGCGTCCCGCACGCGGGCGAGGCCACCGGGCCGGAGACGGTCTGGGACGCGATCCGGGCGCTCGGCGCCGAGCGCATCGGGCACGGCACCCAGGCGGTGAAGGACCCGGCGCTGGTCGACTACCTGGGCGAGCACCGCATCCCGCTGGAGGTCTGCCCGACCTCCAACATCGCCACCCGGGTCGTGGAGCGGATCGAGGACCACCCGATCAAGCGGATGGTCGACGCCGGGCTGCTGGTGACGGTCAACAGCGACGACCCGCCGATGTTCGGCACCGACCTCAACACCGAGTACGCGGTGGCGGCGCGACTGCTGGGCCTGGACGAGGCCGGGGTGGCGGGGCTGGCCCGCAACGCCGTCGAGGCCTCCTTCCTGGACCGGGCGGGCAAGACCCGGCTGACCGGGGAGATCGACGCCTACCTGGCGGGCTGGCAGCAGGCCTGACCTTCCCGCCGTCGCATTTCCCGCCGCCGCGTTTCCCGCTGTCACGTTTCCCCTGGTGAACCGCCCCGTCGACCTCGGTCGGCGGGGCGGTTCCGCGTTCCGGCGCCGACTGGCGCCATCCCCGTTCGGACCGTGGCGCCAAAGTGGTGCCACAAATGGCTCGACATGGCACCACGGCCGTGCCATGCTTACGGCCATGGACCTCACGCCGTACGTGGAAAACCTCCGGAACGAGCTCGCGGTGGCCGCCGCCACCGGCGGGGACGAAGCGCGTGCGCTGGCCGAGCGGCTGACGCTCCCGCTGGAGTCGGCCGTGCGGCTCACCCTGCTCAATGCGCTCTCGGCCGCCATGGGCGAAGTCACCCGTGACCTCGCCCCCGGCTCGGTGGACGTGCGCCTGCGCGGGCTCGACCCCGAGTTCGTGGTGACGGCGCCGCCCGGCTCGGACGCCTTCCACGGCGATACGGCGCCACAGCCGGCACCGATGGCGCCACTCGCGCCACCGGTGGCGCCGCCGGTGGCACCTTCGGCGGCGCCGGAGCCGGACGAGACCGGCACCGCCCGGATCAACTTCCGCCTGCCCGCCCACCTCAAGGCCAGGGCGGAGGAGGCCGCCGCCGAGGCCGGCCTCTCGCTCAACGCCTGGCTGGTCCGGGCCCTGGCCGGCGCCCTGGAGGGCGGCGAGCCGACCCGCCGGCCGGTGGCCGATCCGGGCAGCCGGGTCGCGCGCAGCGTCGGCGGCCAGGGCTTCACCGGCTGGGTCCACTGAGGCCTCCGCAGTACCCCGAGCATCCGCACGACCTCTCGCACCACCTCCCGCACCACCTTCTGCACCTTCGACGTCACCCCCGCTCCGACCAGCGGGAACACCCACACGAGTCAAAAGGACGGGACAGCCATGCCTACGTACGAGACCGACGGACCGATCTCCGCCATCCTCGAGTTCGACATCGGCTCGGTCTGGATCAAGGCGGGCAAGCGCACCGACACGGTGGTCGAGGTCCGGCCCGCCAATCCGGCCAAGGAGGCGGACGTCAAGGCCGCCGAGCAGACCCAGGTCGACTTCTCCGGTGGCCGGCTCGGCATCAAGGCCCCCAAGCAGCGCAGCGTCTTCAGCGGCAAGAAGGGCGCGGTCGAGGTCCTGGTCGAGCTGCCGGCCGGCTCCGAGGTCCACAGCGAGTCGCCGATGGCCGAGTTCGTCACCGAGGGCCCGCTCGGTGCCTGCCGGCTGAAGACCTCGCTCGGCCGGATCCAGGTCGAGAGCGCCGAGAGCGCCCGGCTCGACAGCGGCTTCGGGGACGTCCGGCTCGGCGCGACGACCGGGGACGCCGAGGTGACGGGGGCCGGCCGGATCGAGATCGGATCCGTCGGGGGCCGGCTGACGGTGAAGAACAGCAACGGCGACACCGAGGTCGACGAGGTGCACGGCGAACTCCACGCCAACGCCTCCAACGGCCGGATCCACGTCGGCTGCGCCGAGGGGAACGTGGACGCCAAGTCGGCGCACGGCCACATCCGGGTCGGCCGGGTGGTCCGCGGCAAGGTCACCCTCCAGACCAGCGTGGGGGACGTCGAGGTCGGCATCGCGGAGGGCACCGCGGCCTGGCTCGACGTGCACAGCAAGGTCGGCGGCGTCCGCAACGACCTCGGCCCCACCCAGGGCCCGGGCGACGCGATGGAGACGGTCGAGGTCCGCGGCCGCACCCAGGTCGGCAACGTCGTCGTCCGGAGGGCCTGATGGCGGCCGACTCCGCGGTCCCGGCGATCTCGGCGACCGGACTCACCAAGTCCTACGGGGACAAGGCGGTCCTCAGGGGCGTCGACCTGGAGATCCCGGCGGGCAGCGTGTTCGCCCTGCTCGGGCCCAACGGCGCCGGCAAGACCACCATCGTGCAGATCCTTTCCACCCTGATCCCCGCGGACGGCGGCTCGGCCCGGGTGGTCGGGCGCGACGTGGCACGCGAGGCCGACGCGGTGCGGAAGGCGATCGGGGTGACGGGCCAGTTCTCGGCGGTGGACAACCTGCTCACCGCCGAGGAGAACCTGATGCTGATGGCCGACCTCAACCACCTCCGCCGTCGGGAGGGGCGGAGGCGGGCGGAGGAACTGCTGCGGCGCTTCGATCTCACCGAGGCCTCGCGCAAGGCCGTCACCACCTTCTCCGGTGGCATGCGGCGCAAGCTCGACCTCGCGATGACCCTGGTCGGGGACCCGAAGGTGATCTTCCTGGACGAGCCGACCACCGGGCTGGACCCGCGCAGCCGGCGCACCATGTGGGAGATCATCCGGAGCCTGGTCGCCGACCACGGGGTGACGGTCTTCCTCACCACCCAGTACCTGGAGGAGGCCGACCAGCTCGCCGACCGGATCGCCGTCCTGGACGGCGGCCGGATCGTCGCCGAGGGCACGGCCGAGGAGCTGAAGCGGTTCGCCCCCGGCGGGCGGATCCGGCTCCGGTTCGCGGACGCCGGCTCGCTGGCCACCGCCGCCACGCTGTTCGAATACGCCACAGCCGACACCGAGGCGCTGCGGCTGGAGATCCCGGGGGACAACTCCGTCCTCACCGTGAAGGCCGTGCTGGACGTGCTCGACAACGCGTCCGTGCAGGCCGAGTCGTTGGTCGTGGAGACGGCCGACCTGGACGACGCGTTCCTTCAACTGACCGGGGAGGGCGTGCGATGAGCATGGCCACGGGCACGGCAGCCCACGCGCTCAGCGACTCGCTGACCATGCTGCGCCGCAACCTCAAGCACGCGCTGCGCTACCCGTCCCTGACCTTCGCGGTCGTGGTGATGCCGGTCATGATGCTGCTGCTCTTCAACTACGCCTACGGCAGCACCCTGGGCGCCGGCATAGGCGGCGGACACTACATCGACTACGTGACGCCCGGCATCGTGCTGATGGCGGCCACCTCCGGGTCGCTGGTCACCGCGATCGGCATCTGCACCGACATGACCGAGGGCATCGTCAACCGCTTCCGCACGATGGCCATATCGCGCTCCGCCTTCCTGGCGGGGCACGTGGTCGGCAGTGTCGTCCAGACCATGATCGGGCTGGTGCTGGTGATCGGCACGGCCCTCGCGATGGGCTTCCGGCCGAACGCCGGACCGGTGGAGTGGCTGGCCGCGATGGGCCTGCTGCTCTTCCTCACGATCGCCCTGACCTGGATATCGGCCGGCATCGGCCTGGTGGCCAAGACGGTCGAGAGCGCCAGCAACATGCCGATGCCGCTGCAGTTCCTGCCCTTCATCGGCAGCGCCATCGTGCCGACCGACTCCATGCCGACGGCACTGCGCTGGTTCGCCGAGTACCAGCCCTTCACCCCCATGATCGAGACCCTGCGCGGGCTGTTGATGGGGACCGGGATCGGCACCAGTGCCTGGAGCGCCCTGGCCTGGTGCACCGTGCTGACGCTGGTCGGCTACTTCTGGTCGCGGAGCGTCTTCTACCGGCGGTGACGGGGGTACGGCCGGTAGACCCGGCGGGGGGGGGCGGGGGGGTTACCGCGGTGGGGGGGGGCGGGCGGCCCCGCCCTTATGTTAAGGGCCAGACACCCACTCGGGGGGGGCTAGTA
>NZ_JBHXTL010000126.1:0-2226 GCF_042677365.1 Kitasatospora sp. NPDC127116 | reverse complement strand
GGGCGTGGTCCTCGGTGAGGGGGGGGGCGGGATTTTGTGGGGGGGGGTGTGTTTCCTCGGGGGGGGGGGGGGGGTCGGGGGGGATCCCCGGGCGCCCCGCCCGCGGGCTACCCCGGCCGCCGGCCCGTCCGGCATCCCCGTAGTAAAGTCCCGGCAAAGGACAACTCCGGGGGGAGCAAATGACGGTGACGCGCCGCAGGCAGGTCGTCTGGTGGCTCAGGGGCATCGCGCTGGCGTCCGTCCTCGTCTACCTGCCGGGCTACTTCTCCTCCCGCCAGGGCGGGCTGGTCGAGGTCGAGCGCTGGCTGAACCACCCGGTGCTGCTGCTCGGGACGGCGATCACGCTGGCCGTCGCCTCGGTGGTGGCCCAGTTCGAGTTCCGCACCAGATGGGCGCAGATCGGCTGCGCGGCCGTCCTGTCACCGCTCCTCGTCATCGGGGCGGGGGTCGGGGCCGTGGCGTACATCTTCGGCGGCGACGGCCGGCTGGTCGACCGCAGGCCCGACCCGAACCGCTCCGACCACGTGCTGCGCGTCACCGACATCGCCTTCTCGATCGATCCGGTCTACCGGGTGGAGCTGCTGACGGGCAGCGGCTGGTCGGCCCGCCACTGGGGCCTCGGCACCTGGGAGGAGGGCGACGGCTTCGTCAAGGCCGAATGGTCCGCCCCGGGCCGGATCACGGTGACCTTGCGGGAGGAGATCGAGGTCTTCACCGTGGACGAGGACGGGACGCTGGGCGGCCCCTCGGCCATGCCCCGGCCCCGCTAGAGCTGTCGTAAGGTCCGTGCCGAAGATCGGTGAACCGCCGGGGGCGAGCGAGGGATGTCAGCGGCACGTCGCAAGCAGATCGCGTGGAGGCTCAGAGGGGTGGCGTTCGCGGCGCTGCCGGCGTACCTGGCGGGTTGGTACGCGTCCCGACCGGGCGGGCTGGTGGTGGTCGATCAGTGGCTCAACCACCCGGTGCTGCTGGTCGGCACGGCGGTCGTGCTGGTCGTGGCCTCGCTGATCATCGAGCTGGAGTTCCGTACCCGGGTGTCGCAGATCGGTTGCGCCGCCGGCCTGGTGGCGCTGATCTTCGGCGCGCCGATGACCGTGTTCACGGTGTTGGCGACCACCGGCTTCCCGGGGCGGACCGACCGGGAGGCCTCCCCGGGCCGCCCGGACCGGGTGCTGACCATGACCGATGTCGCCTTCTCGATCGATCCGATCTACCGGGTGGAGCTGGTGTCCGGTACCGGTTGGTCCGCCCGCCACTGGAGCATGGGCATCTGGAACACCCAGTACGGCGACTTGGTCCGCATCGACTGGTCCGGGACGGACCGGATCACCATCACCGGGCGCAAGAAGCTCACGGTCTTCGACGTCCTTCCGGACGGCAGCCCGAGCGCCCCGCGGGAGGAGCCCCTGCCCCCGAAGCAGTGAAACGGTCCGGCCCTCCGCCGGGGGTCGGGGGAGGGCCCGACCGTCCGCCTCGGCGGGAAGGCGTCACCAGCGGTCGATGCCCATGGTCCTGGCCGCGCTGTGGACGGCGTTGTAGTGCGGGATCGACATGTCGGACTTCTTCTGGCCCGCCGGCAGGTTCCGGTCGGCGGCGCGGAACTCGTCGCGGGCCTCCGCGAGCAGGCTGGTGCCGTGGGAGACCGGGACGTCCTTGGTGCCGTGTGCCGGGTGGGACTTGGCGGCCGTCCTGCTGCCCGCGTTGATCAGGGTGTCGCGGGCCTGGTTGTAGTCGGCGACCTTGACGGTCTTCGGGTTGCGGAGCTCCGCCCGCACTCCGGCCGCCGACGGCGCCTGTTCGGCGGCGACGGCGGCCGGAGCGGCAGCGGTGGTGAGCGCACCCGTCACGAGGACGGTCGCGAAGGCGTTCCGAAGGGACCTGTGCATGAGGGTGTCCTTCCGACAAGGAAAGCGTCACGGATTCGCTCCCTCATGAGCACCGGAACGGTCAGGGTGCGAACGCCTCCGCCCTACCCCGGCCCCCGGCGGCGGAAAACCGGCTTCCGCTCAGGAAGTTCGCCGACGATGAGATCAGGCCTTTGCCTGATTGTGCGTTCATGGGATCAGCGCAGTCGAAAGGTGGGGCTGCAACGCGGAAGGGTGCGGCCAACCGGGGGGTGGGCGGCCCCTACCACAGTGGGGGGCCCGGCCCCGGGTTGAAGGGCAAGTACAAAAGAAAATATGGCGGTGTGAGGTTTCAACCCCTACCCCAGAAGGGGAAAAAAAA
>NZ_JBHXTL010000125.1:0-28253 GCF_042677365.1 Kitasatospora sp. NPDC127116 | reverse complement strand
CGCGCCCCTTCCGGTGGGTGGGTTTCGCCCCCGGGGGGGCGGGGGGGGGGGGGCCCCCGGCGCCCCCCCCCGGGGCACGCCCGGCCGTCGATCATCGGCCGTCGGCCGTCGTCGGCGCCGACAACCCGACCGGCTCGACCCTTCGTGAGCCCCCTACTGTGCTCGACGCCCAGGTGAATTCGACGCCTGCGTGCAACCCTTGCGGCGGTGCGGCGGTGAGTAGGGCAGAGCGACGGTCCGGTCGGGTCGTCGCGTGGACGAAGAGGAATCGGATGACCGCGAGCGCATTGCACATCCCGGTGGAGGACCGGCCCCGGCCCGGCACGGCACCGGCTTCCGCGGGCGGCCCCGGCCTGCGGGAGCTCGACTTCGAGGGGTTCGCCGCCACCCGCTGGCGGCGCCTGGTACGCACCGCCTACCTGCTCACGGGCGACTACCACGAGGCCGAGGACGTGGTGCAGGCGACGTTCGCGAAGGTCTTCAGGAACTGGTCCCGGATCAGCCGCCTGGAGGAGCCGGACGCCTACGTCCACCGGGCCCTGGTGAACAACAACCTGAGCCGTCACCGGCGGCGCCGGGTCAGGCAGCTGCTCGTGCCCGTCCTCCCCGATCGGGCGCACACCGCGGGCGGCGGCCACCGCGACGTCGAGGAGCGCTCGGTGCTGCTCCAGGCGCTGGCCGAACTGCCGCAGCGCCAGCGGGCCGTGGTCGTCCTGCGCTACTGGGAGGACATGAGCGAGTACCAGGTCGCCGAAGTGCTCGGCTGCTCGCTCGGCAACGTGAAGAGCCAGGCCAGCCGAGGCCTGGCGAAACTGCGCAGCCACCCGGTGCTGGCCCCGTACGCGGCGGGCACCGGTTCGACGATCGACGGCACGGACGGAGGCAACAGGTGATGGACACCGAGGACATGGTGCGCGGCGCCCTGCGGGACGAGGCGGCCCGGGTCGCGGTGGCGGACTGGTCCGCCGGGCCCGCGCAGGTCCACGTGCGCCGGCAGCGGCGGGGGCGCCGGATGGCGGTGGGCGCGTCGGCCGTGGTGGCCGCGCTCGCGCTGGTGGCCGGTACGGGGGCCGTCCTGTCCGCGCAGGGCGGGGACCGGGCCGTCGGGCCCGCCTCGCAGGCCCCGCCGGCACCGGCGGGGCCGGCCCCCGAGGCCCTGGTGGTGGAACCCGGCCAGCAGCTGCCGCTGGGCCGCCCGGACTGGTGGATGCAGCTGAAGGACCAGGAGATCTGCATCCACGACGCCCCCGCGTACAAGAGCGGCCCGGGGTGCTCCGGACACTCCTGGGCGGGGGGCACGACCGAGATCACCATGCAGTACTACGGGAACCCCCCGCAGCACCAGGAGGGCCTGTACAACCTCGTCTACCACGGTCCCGGGCAGGTCGCCCGGATGGCCATCGAGGTGGACGGCCAGGCGTACTGGGCCACCGTCGCCTCGCTCCCCGGCGAACCGGGCTACGCCACCGGCTACGTCTGGGGGCCCAGCCAGAAGGCCGCCGACGGCCCGGGCGCGCACCCGCTGGAGGGCATCAGGCTCGCCGCGTACGACGCCCAGGGGAAGGTGCTGGCGAGCAAGACGCTGCCGTCCTGACCGGACCGGCGGCGCGGTGGTGGAGCCGGCCGCTCGTCGAGCGGCCGGCTCCGCACGCTTCGGCGCGGCTCTGCGCGGCTCTGCGCGGTTCAGTGCGGTTCGGCATGGTTCCGCATGGTTTCGTACGGTGGAGTCGAGGGCGCCGCCGACCCTCGGCTACCCTCCCCCCTCGTGGACGATCACCCCGCACCCCCGACCCTGCGCGTCTTCGTGGCGCTCGCCCCGCCCGACGACGCCAAGGACGAACTGGCCCGGGCCCTGCGGCCCGCATATGCCGGGTACCCGCGGCTGCGGTGGAACCGGATCGAGGACTGGCACATCACCCTGGCCTTCCTCGGCGAACAGCCGTCCACGGCGGTGCCGCTGCTGCGATCGGCACTGGCCGACGCGGCCGCGTCGCACCCCGCCCTGCACCTGGGCCTGCGCGGCGGCGGCCACTTCGACCAGCGACTCCTGTGGACCGGCATCGACGGGGATCTGGAAGGACTGCACCGGCTCGCCACCGACGTCCGGGACGTGGTCGGGTCCTGCGGAATCGCCTTCAGGGACCGGCCGCTGCGCCCCCACCTGACCCTGGCACGCGCCCGCCGTGACGACCCCGCCAGCGTGCCGCAGGCCGCGGCCGGGCTCGCGGGATTCGTGGGCCGGCCGTGGCGGACCGAACGCCTCCACCTCGTCGGCAGCAACATCGGCCGCGGCCCCGGGCCGATCCACTACCGCGACATCGAGGCGTGGCGGTTGGGCGCCGCCGTCCAGGCCCTCGGCGGCGGCTCCCTCGCCGAGCCGTAGCCCGCGGGCCCGGGGGCCCGCAGGTCCGCGGGCCCGCAGGTCCGCGCCCCGCGAGTCGCGACTCGCGGCGCGGCTGTCGGAGGTGCGCAGTACGGTCCTGTCATGGCAGCCAGAATCGATCTGACCCTCGACTGCGCGAACGCACCGCTCCTCGCCGCGTTCTGGAAGACGGCACTGGGCTATGTCGACGAGCCGCCGCCCGCTCCCTTCAAGACCCGCGAGGAGTGGCTCGCGCAGTTCGACCTGCCGGAGGACGACTCCGCGGACGACGGGGCGTGGCTCTGCGACCCCGATGGCGTCGGCCCCCGCCTGTCCATCCTCAAGGTCCCCGAACCGAAGACGGCGAAGAACCGGCTCCACATCGACGTCCGGGTGCCGGGACACGGCAGCCCCGGTGAGCGGTGGGCGCGGATCAAGGCGGAGTCCGAGCGGCTGGTGAAGGCGGGCGGGGCCGTCCTGCAGGAGTTCGACGGGCACCACGTCGTGATGGCCGACCCGGAGGGCAACGAGTTCTGCGTCGCCGCAGCCGCAGCCGCAGCCTCGGCCTGAGGCCCGCAGGGCCGGGGAGCCGGGCACGCGCGCCGAGGACGGTGGATCCGACGCGGCGCCCGACGGTCACGGCCGGCCGGCTCCGGCGGTGCGCAGTGGGGGAGTGCGGTCAGCGGCCGGCCAGGTGGCGGGAGATGAGATCGACCTCCTCCAGCTGGGCGGTGGTCAGGCGCCGGGCTTCCCGGACGACCGCGGCCACGTCCGCGGCCCGGGAATGGAGCGGCGGCAGGTCGTCCGGCAGGCGCATGCCGCCGACCGCCGCCAGGTCGGGCGCGGGGATGCCGAGCACTCCCGCGAAGCCGGCCACCAGCTCGGGGGTCGCTTCGGTGGTGCCGCGGCCCACCCCGCCGATCGTGGACGGCGACAGATATATCCGCCCGTCGGTCACCGCGTACAGGGCCTTCGCCGTGCACGTCCACTTGAGGTTCCGACTGTGCGCGAGCTCAAGGAGCACCGCCCCGAACCCCGGTTCGTACCGGTGGTACGGCCGGTCGATCCCGCCCCGCCCCTCCCGCCGCACCAGGGGCTGCGCCCGGATCGCGTCCAGTAGCGGACGCCGGTTCTCGGCGGGCATGACCATCGTGTTGTGAACGACGGGGCCGACCGACCAGTGCGGATTGCGGGTGACCGGCGTCAGGTCGTCGGGCACCGGCTGCCGGGCAAGGACGAACAGGTCGGCGGCGTGCAGCCCGAGCACCGGCGCCAGGCCCCTGAGCAGCTGTCCGGTCGGCACCCGCCCGTCGAGTACGGCCCGCAGCTCCGTCGGGTCGGCGCCGGCCGCCGCCGAGAGCGCGGCGGCGTCGATCGCCCGACGGTCCGTCAGGTGCGCCAGCAGCGCGCCGAACTCCAGTACTCCGGTCATTCCGCCAGCGTATCCACCTGCGCGGAGCCCGCCCGGCGCGCGCCCGCTGCGGTCGCTCCGGCGGCACACCGTGGTTGCCGGTACGTGCCTACGGCCTACGGCCGGTACCGCTCGGCGAGGTCGCCGTAGCCGCCCGCTGTCCAGACCGCCTTGCGGAACTCCGCGAGGCCGAGCGGCCCGGTGCCCTGTCCGGCGGTGGGCGGGAAGTGCGCGGTGCCGCAACGGGCGCAGTACCAGGCCTGCTGTCGGCCCGTCCCCCTGATCACCCGTCGGCCTGCGCGGCGGCCAGCACCTCGCGGACGGTGGTGACCCACTCGTGGTCCTCACCGACCCGGGACGTCAGCGCGTCCAGGGTGTGTTCGAACGCCACCACCGCCTCCTCGCGTCGGAGCAGGCCGAGGCCGAGCCGGCACTGGTCCCGTCGGAAGGCCGTCATCAGGGCTTCCGGGTGGTCCGGGCCGTACTCCGCGCTCTCCCCGGCGAGCACGGTCTCGTACAGCCGCAGGGCCTCGGCGCGGTCACCGTGCAGTCGTGTCAGCCGTGCCAGGCACAGGGCCGCCTCGCGGCTCTGCTTGTCCGCCGGGCCGAGGACGTCGGCGTACGCGTCGGCCACCTGCCGCAGCTCGTCGATCGCCTCGGTGTGCCGCTGCTGCTTCTCGAACAGGTGGGCCAGGCAGTGGCGCTCGGACAGGACGACGGAGTCCATGCCGTCCACGGACTCCAGGCGGATCGCGAGCACCGCACGGATCTCCCGTTCGGCCTCCTCCCTCCGGCCGCCCTTGCTCAGCAGGTCGGCCCGCTCGTGCCGGAGCCGGAGCGCACTCGTGAGGACCGGCGCCGGCACCGGGCCCCTGCCGTCCAACGACGACAGGGCCCCTTCGTACTCGGCGAGCGCGTCGTCCCGCCGCCCCTGGTGGACGAGGTTCTTCGCCAGGCAGCTCGTCATGTTCCAGTACAGCTCGTATTCCTGGGCACCGGCACGTTCGAGGTCCTGCAGCACCGACCGGTACTCCATCTCCGCCTCGGCCCACCGCTGGGCGGCGTCCAGGGCGTGGGCCATGTGATGCCGGTCCTGCAGCGGCAGGAAGTGGTGGTCCGACGCCGACCGGCTCCGGGTGTGCTCGATCAGCTGCCGGTACTCCTCGTCGGCGCCGCTCTCGCCGTGGCCGCGTTCCGCGATCAGATGGGCGAGCGTCCCGTGCACCAGCAGCGTGTACGGATCGGTGGCACCGAGCGCCCGGCGGCAGTCCGTCAGGAGCTCGCGCAGCTCGGCCTCGACCTGGGCGTCCTCCTCGGGCCGGCAGGAACGCCGGGCGGTCGCGACGTCGTGCCGGGTGATCAGCGTCTCGATGTGGTCCGCGCCGAGCTGCGCCGTCTGCTCGGCCAGCAGCCGCTCGAACTCGCCCAGGTGTTCCTCGTCGTACCCGCGGGCCGTGGTCAGCTGGGACAGCGCTCTCTGGGTGAGCAGCGTGTACGGGTCGTGCGGGCCGAGCACCCGACTGCGCAGCAGCCGGATGGCGTGCAGTTCGGTCACCAGCTCCGCCTCGGACAGCATGCCCAGGGAGAATCGGTGACCGGCCAGGTTGAAGCGGGTGATCAGGGTCTCGGGACTGTCGGCCCCGAGCGTCTGCGCCTGCCGGGTGACGATGTGTTCCAGCTCCCGCAGCTGTTCCTCGCCCCGGAGTGCCCGGTTCCTGTCGGCGAGCACCGCGCGGTGACGGATCGACAGCCGGAGCGGGTGGTCCGGGGGCAGGAAGGCCGCGCGCCGTTCGAGGAGGCCGGCCAGTTCCTGGTCGGCCTCCGCCCCCGCGAAGACCTTGAAGGCGAAGCCGCCGAGCCCGACCCGCAGCAGGGGTAGCAGCACGGCGTCCTCGTCACCGCCCGGTGCCGCGGCCAGCGCGGCGACGACGTGGGGGAAGAGCAGCCGCCACCAGAGCCAGTTCCCGGGCTGCTCCGGGGCGCGGGCCGCGCCCCGTTCGAGGATTTCCGCGGCCGCCCGCCACACGGCTGTCCGGTCCTCTGCCGGGCCTTCGGCCAGCCGCAGGGCGTTGGCCTCCAGCACCAGCCGGTGGCTGGCCAGGCACGGTATGGGGTCGTGCCCGTCGGACGAGCCGCCCGACCCGATGTCCACCACGTCGAGCAGGCCCAGGTCGATCAGCGCCTCGATCGCCCGGTCCACCCGCTCCGCGTCGGCTCCCCGGGCCGTCGCGCCCGGGAGCGGCAGCGGGTCGATGTCGAGCAGTCCCACCGGGAAGGGGGTCAGGGCGCAGCACGACAGCAGGCGCATCAGGGACCGGGCCTCGGGCAGCCGTTGCTCCTCCAGCAGGTCGAGGGAGAGTTCCCAGGTGCGTCCGATCAGCCGGCGGTGGAACTGCTCGGTCCCGGCGTCGTCGCCGCGCCACGTCCCGCCCTGGTCCAGGAAGCCGGCCCCCGCCTCGCCCAACGCCTCCGCGTAGGCGGTGAAGCCGCGGACCCGGCCGCCGGGACGGCCGTCCCGGTGCCGCAGCAGCCCGGCGCCCCGCGCCGACCTGGCCAGGTACGATCCGGCGAGCTTGAGCGCCAGCGGCAGCCCGTCGAGCCGCTGGGCCAGGACCATCGCCTCGTCCGGATCCCCGGCCTCCCCCGCGAGGTCCAGCAGGACGTCCCGGCCGTCGGCCGGGACGAGCACGCCGACCCGGTGGGTGTCGGCCTCGTGCCCCCAGATCCCGGGGCTTCCCACCCGGGTGGTGACCACGGTCATCCCGGCCCGGCTCGAACGCAGCCAGCCGGTGCCGTCGCCGGGCGCGCCGCTCTCCGCGGCCAGCCACGAGGGCTCGTCGACGTTGTCGACCACCAGCAGCCACGGGTGCTCCGCGCCGTCCAGCTCCCGCCAGACCAGATCGGTCGCGCTGATCCGGCCGGCCCAGGCCGCCTCGATCTCGTCCGGGGCCGCGCCCGACTCGCGCGCGACCTCCCGCATTCCGGTGACCAGGCGGTCGGGTGAGGAGGCGGACACCCAGTACACCCGGTAGCCCCGGTCCCGGGCCCGGCGGGCGAGGTGCAGGGCCAGCGTGGTCTTGCCGCAGCCGCCCATGCCGTGGAGGATCTGGGGCCGGCCGTCGCCCTGGGACAGCCGGGTCTCCAACAGGTCCAGCAACTCGTCGCGTCCTCGGACCCGGGGCGGCAGTTCGCCGTACGGCGGGCGGATGGAGAAGGTGCCGGGGCCGGCGGGCCGGGACGGCACCGGCTGGGCCCGCACGGGGTCGCCACCACCCCTGGCCGCGTGCTTCGCCGCCTCCAGGGCGTCCCCGGCGGCCTTGTGCGCGTCGGCCCAGTCACGGTTCGGAGCGGCGTCGCATCCGAGCAGCAGGGCTTTGAGCGTCTCCCAGGTCGGGACGCGCTTGCCGGTCAGCACGTCCGACACCGTGCTCTTGCCCACGCGGGTGCCGGCCGCCAGATCCCGCACGCCGGAATAACCGGCCGCCCGCGCCACCTCGCCCAGCCGGCCCGCCAACTCCCGCACCGGCTCTGGCGCGTCAGCGTCCACCTCACCGAAGCCCACTGCCACTCCCTCCCGGCCGATCGATGTGTCCCGAGCGTACGGCGTCGGTGTCCGGTCGGACGTCCCCGGGACGCCGGACGGACACGATCCGTCCAGGCCGCGGCCTCGTTGTCCGGCCGCTGTCCGACGGCCGTTCAGGACAGCCCCGCACCTCCGTACACCGGAGACAGCGGCCGACGGGGCCGCGGTGGCGCACAGGGAGGGAACGGTTCACATGGATCTACTGCTGACGGTCGTGGACTTCGTGCGGGAGCACGGTACGGAACTGTCGGTCGGGATCGGGGCGTTGCGACTGACCGTCGACACGGTACGGGGCATCAGGTCGCTGCTCCGTCGGCGGGCGCGATCGGCCGGATAGCCGGTGGCCGATGGCCGGCGACAGGGCGGCCCGGCGGGCGGTGTGCCCGCCGGGCCGCTCGGCCCTCCGGTCCGGCGTCCGGCTGTGCGAGGGCTGCCGGGCGATGTCCCGCACGCCGGACTCGCGTTCGGCGGTGTCGATCAGGTCGACCACCTGGACCCGGTGGCACCTTGCACGGGTCATCGGATCACCGGACGTCGTCGTGCCCGAGACCGCGGTCGGGCGCGCTCATGTCGCCCGTCCCGGGCGTGCCGTCGGCGAGCCCGTAGCGCAGGAACACCGTGCCCTGCGCACCGGCCGCCGGCGGTTCGAGGAGCGTCAGGTTCGTGGGCACCGCGCCACCGTCGAACACCTTCTTCCCGACGCCGAGCACGATCGGGTGCACCCACAGGTCGAGACGGTCGAAGAGCTTCTCCCGCAGGAGGGTCTGCACCAGGTCCAGGCTCCCGACGACCTTCACGTGCTCGTGCCGGTCACGGACCTCGCGCACCGCGCCGGCCAGGTCCGGGCCCAGCAGCGTGGACCCGGCCCACGGGAGGCCGGGCGTGCCGCGCGACGCCACGTACTTCGGGACGCGGTTGAAGAGCTCGGCGATCTCGCCCTCCTTCTGGTGCGGCCAGTAGGCGGCGAAGATGTCGTACGTCCGCCGCCCGAGCAGCAGGGCGTCCGTGCCCTCGTACGCGGCGAGGATCTGCGCCCCGGTGCCCTCGTCGATCAGGGGCGCCTGCCAGCCGCCGAACGGGAACCCCACCGGGTCCTCGTCGGGGCCGCCGGGCGCCTGCCCGACGAGGTCGAGGGTCGCGAACAGTTCGATGTGGATGAGGCCCATGTCTGCACTCCCGGTGAGTTGGTCGTCCCCGTCGAGATGTAGACCTTCCGGGGCCGGAAAACTCATCGCCGCGCCGGTGCCCGGTTTCCGCTGCCCGGTTTCCGCACCCGCCGCCCTTTCAGTGCGCGCGGTCCAGGAGTGGCTGACTGTGCGTGCCGACGGTGTTACTCTCCCGAGAGAAGAGAGAGCTGACTCTCACTTGCCGGTTCGGAAGGCCACTCGTCCGTCCTGGCCCGGCCGTGCGGGAGAGAGCGGCTCCGCCAAGCGTCCCCTGCTCTTGTGGCCCTTCGGCCGGTGAGGAGAGACCATGACCGCGCCCGCACCGCAGTTACCCTTCGAACGCCCCAACGCCCTGGACCTGGCGCCACTGCTCGCACGCCTGCGCGAGGAAGGCCCGATCACCCGGGTGACGACACCCGCCGGCGACCCGGCCTGGCTGGTGACCCGCTACGAGGAAACCCGGGTGATCCTGAGCGACACCCGGTTCTCCCGGCTGCGCCCCGACACCGAGGACGCCCCGAGGATCTCGGCCTCGGCGCTGCACACACGCCCCGCCGTCACGCCCGAGGAGGAGGACCGCGAACACACGCGGATGCGCCGGATGCTGGCGCCCGCGTTCAGCGCGCCGCGGATGCGCCGGATGGGCGAGCGGATCGGGGAACTCGCCGAGTCCTGCCTGGACGCGATGGACGAGGACCGTTCGCGGGATCCGCAACGTGCCGTCAACCTGCACGACCACCTGTCGTTCCCGCTGCCGGTGATGGTGATCTGCGAGCTGCTGGGCGTGCCGGTCGCGGACCGGGACCTGCTGCGCGGCTGGTCGGAACGGATCGCCGCGCTGTACGGCGGCGCCGACGGGGCCGCGGCCATGGCCGAGTTCGAGGCGTACGTCGCCGCCGTCGCCGCGGAGAAGCGCAAGCGGCCGGGGCAGGACGTGATCAGCGACATCCTGGCCGCACAGGCGCAGGACCCCTCGTTCACCGAGGAGGAGATGACCCGCCTGGCGGTGGGACTGCTGTTCGCGGGCCACGAGACGACGTCGACCCGGATCGACCTGGGGGTCCTGTTCCTGCTGAGCGACACCGCCCGGCGCGACCGCTTCACCGCCGACCCCGAGGGCTCCGCCCGCGCCACCGTGGAGGAGGTCCTGCGGATGGCCGCCCCCGGCGCCCTGGGCCTGACCCGCTACGCCCGCGAGGACGTCACCGTCGCCGGGACGGCGATCGCGCGGGGCGAGGCGGTACTGGTGGCCATCAACGCCGCGAACCGGGACGGGCGGGCCTTCGAGGAACCGGACGCCTTCGACCCGTCGCGTTCCCCCAACGCGCACCTGGCCTTCGGACACGGCGGTCACTACTGCATCGGCAACGCGCTCGCCCGCACCGAGATGCGGATCGCGCTGACCGCGCTGTTCCGGCGCTTCCCCGGCCTGCGGCTGGCGGTGGACGCGCGCAGCCTGCGCGACCACTCCGAACGGCTGGCGGGCGGCATCGGCGAGGTCCCGGTCCTGTGGTGAACGGGGACCACCGGCCCGAGCGGCCCGCCGCACGGGTGGAGGCGGACACCTCGCGGTGCGTGTCGTCGGGGCAGTGCGCGATGACCGCGCCGTCGGTGTTCGACCAGGACGAGTCCGGGCGGGTCGTCGTGCTCGCCGCCGACCCCGGCGGCCCGGCGGCCGAACAGGCCCGCGAGGCGGCCGCCATGTGCCCGGCCTCGGCGATCCGGCTGCGCCCGGCGCGCTGACGGACGGCGGTGCCGGTGGTGCCGGTGGTGCCGGTGGTGTCGGCCGCCCGACGTGGCGGCCGGCACCTGCCCCGGCGTCAGGCATCAGGGCGTCACGGCGTCAGGACGTCAGGACGTCAGGACGTCAGGGCGTACGGGTGTGCAGCGCGGGGGCGGGACAGGGCAGCGGGCGGGCCCCGGCGGGGGACAGGCCGTCGAGGACCAGGGCCAGGTACCGGCGCCAGCCGTCCTCCCGGGCCTCCATCGTCCACAGCACCGAGACGAGCATGACGACGATGCGGTGCAGGTCGTCGGGCACGAGGTCGGCGCGGATCACGCCCGCGTCCTGACCGCGCGCCAGGAGGGCGTCGAGCGCGGCGAAGAACTCCTCCCCGGTTGCCGGGGTCAGCACGCCGGCGGCGCGGGCGGCGGCCAGCACGTTGTAGTCGCCGGCCACCGATTCCAGGGCCGCCTCCAGCACACGGACCAGCCCGGACGCGGGATCGGCGTCGTGCGCGGCAGCCTGGATGACGGGACGGACGTGCTCGCCGAAACGCTGGTCCAGCACGGCCCGCAGCAGCGCGGCCTTGTCGGGGAAGCGGCGGAAGAGCGTGGCGGCCCCGACGCCGGCCCGGCGCGCCACGTCGTCGAGGTGGGCGTCGGGGCCCTGCTCGGCGAAGACCTCCCGGGCAGCCCGGACGATCTTTTCCGCGTTGCGGGCGGCATCGGCACGCAGCAGCCGGGGGGAGTCGAGGGCCATCCCGGCACCCTATCCAAGGGCCGCCCGCAGCGCGGCGACGTCCGGCGGGCGCCGCCGCAGCAGGTGGCCGGCCGCCGGGGACCGCCCGGTGGTCCCCGGAGCCCGCCAACTCCCGGGCGGCGTGCGCGTGTCGGACGAAGGCCACGGCCCGCCCGCCGCCCGCCCGCGGCGGCGGGGCCGGTGCGGTGCCGGCTACTCGACCGCGCGCAGCGCGTTGACGATGCCGAAGCCGTAGAAGCCGTTGACGCGCTTGCCGCCCGCACAGACGGCGTCCCCGGAACCGCCGCCGTTCCCCCCGTTCCCGCCGTGCGGGTCGGCCGGGCCGGCCGGACACCCCGGGTTGTCCGCCTGGGCCTTGAGCAGTGCCTGCAGCTGGGCCGGGGTCGCCTCCGGGTGGGCGGACTTCAGCAGCGCGGCCACACCGGAGGCGTGGGGCGTGGCCATGGACGTGCCCTGCTCGTAGCCGTACTGGTTGTTCGGCAGCGTCGACAGGATGCCGCCTTCCCCGGACGGGGTGTCCGAGGCCTGGTACCGGTCACCGCCCGGCGCCGCGACGTCGATCACGCCGAGGCCGTAGTTGGAGTAGTACGCCTTCGCGTTCCTGGCGCCGGTCGCGCCGACCGTGACGACGCCCGGCAGCTGTGCGGGCAGGTCCCAGCACCTGTGCGGGTCGACCGTCCGGCTCGCCGGGGTGGAGTCGTTGGGGCTGCCACCGTCGGTGAAGCCGTCGGAGGCCAGGTCGTGGTTGGCGTTGCCGGCCCCGGCGACGTTGAGGGTGCCCTTGCGCTGCGCGTAGAGCTGGGCGCGGTCGACCGCGTCGACGATGGCCTTCTGGTCGGGGTCGTCCAGGCAGTTGTACTGCCACGGGTCCACGTAGTAGCTGTTGTTGGTGATCTGCACACCGTGGTCGGCGGCGAACACGAAGGCGCAGACGACGCTTTCGGCGTAGATCAGCTGGCGCGGGGTGGGCTGGGAGACCGTGATGCCGGAGACCTTCACCCCGGGTGCCACGCCCGCGACGCCGACGCCGTTGCGGGCCGCGGCTATCGTGCCCGCCACGTGCGTGCCGTGGAAGTAGTCCGCGTCCACCGGCCGCCAGGAGCCGTACGCGGTGTCGGCCTTGCCGCTGGCGCAGTTCGCGGACTGCGAGGGGGAGAAGTTCGCGGCGAGGTCCGGGTGGGTGTCGTCGACGCCGGTGTCGATGACGGCGACCGTGACATTGCTGCTGCCGGGGTTGATCTCCGCGGCCTTGTCCGCGCCGATCGCCCGCAGGGCCCACTGCTCGGCTTCGAGGGGTTCGGTGCCGCTGCCGGACGCCTTCGCGATCCCCGCCGCCTCGGCCTCGGAGAGGCGCCGCACCCCACCCTCGTCGGTGGTCCCCGCCGCGCTCAGCGGCGCGGTCCGCGTGGCGCCCGCCGACTGCACTCCGCGCACCGCGCGCATCCGCCTGCCGAAGTCGGGGTTCGCCGAGTGGGCGACGATGACGCCGATCCCGTCGTACGTGACGACGACGGTGCCGCCGGCCGCGGCGACGGCCCGCTGCACCTCGGCGATCGTGCGACGGTCGGTCCTGGTGTTGACGACGTACGCCAGGGGGTGCGCGTCCTCGGCCTGCGCGGCGTACTGCGCCCGGGGCGTCGCCGAGGCCGGCGTGGGGAGGAATCCGAGTGAGGCGGTCAGCGACAGCACGATCGGCACGGCCGGGCCGAGTCGCAGTAAGGAACGCAGTCGAGCCATGTGGTCTCCACATCATCCGGGTGCAGGACCCGGCCGAGGACAGCGCGCCGGCCGGGCAGGAACAGGACGGGTGGTACAGGACGCGCGGTGCAGGACGCGTGGTGCAGGAGTGAAGCTATCCCGCCACCTCGCCAACCATCAATGACTCGGCAAAGACTCGGCAATGACTCGCCGACGGCCTGACCGGACCCGCGGCGAACCGGCACGGCCGGCCCGAGGCCGAACCCGACGCGGCACGACGGCCGACATCAACGCCGTTGGCCCCCGGCAGGGTTGCCGTGGCCTCCGCACTCCGGCCGCCGTCGTGCCGCCGCAGTGCCGCCGCACCCCGGCCGCCGCAGTGCCGCCGCCGCACGCTCCCGGTGCTGGCGGTCCCGAGTGTCCGGGGAGGCCGTCTCCCCGCGCCCGGTATCCGGCAGGGCACAGGTTCCCGTCGTCCAGGCGTTGGGACGGCCGGCCGCGAGGCAGGCCGTCATCCGCCCACGCACGATCAGCGGATGTGACATCGGACACATCCACCGCGTCGGGTGCCGGCCGACTGTCGTCCGCAACACCCAAACCCGCAGGTCAACTTCGCAACGCGAGGTCCCTGACGAACCCGCGGGCCGTTCAAAACGATCTAGCTCCCCACAGAGGATTGGGCCTAGCCTGCCCGCCATGTCCCAGAACACGAACACCCCCGGTTTCCCCGGGCAGCCGGCCGCCCCGGCCGGCGACTCCGCCAAGGTGCAGCGCCAGGTGCAGCAGCAGGCGGGCGTCGGACCGGTCTACGGTGGCGGCGGCACCCTCTTCTCCGAGCCGGTCCTGGTGGTGAACCAGAAGGCCAAGCTGATCGAGCTGACCAACGAGTACTCCGTCTTCGACCAGCAGGGCGCCACGCTGGGCTCGGTGGTCCAGGTCGGCCAGAGCGCTCTGCGCAAGGTGCTGCGGCTGCTCTCCTCCCTCGACCAGTACCTGACCCACAAGCTGGAGATCCGTGACGCGCAGGGCACCCCGGTGCTGCTGCTGACCCGCCCGGCGAAGCTCATCAAGTCGCGGGTGATCGTGCAGCGTCCGAACGGCCAGGAGGTCGGCCAGATCATCCAGCAGAACGCCATCGGGAAGATCAATTTCTCGCTGGAGGTCGGCGGTCAGAAGATCGGCGCCATCAAGGCGGAGAACTGGCGGGCCTGGAACTTCTCCATCGTCGACGAGACGGACAACGAGGTCGCCCGGATCACCAAGACCTGGGAAGGCCTGGCGAAGACGATGTTCACCACGGCCGACAACTACGTGCTCCAGATCCACCGCCCGCTCGCCGACCCGCTGCTCAGCCTGGTCGTGGCGACCGCGCTGACCGTGGACACCGCGCTGAAGCAGGACGCCCGCGGCTTCGGATAACCGCGAACCGTATGTTGTTCGGAGCCCCGCCCCCGACCGGGCGACTGCCCAGGGGGCGGGGCTCCGGCCGGAGAGCGGAGCCGTGCGTCATCGCCGGCCCGGCGGAGAAGCCCGCCACCCGATCACGGCCGACAGGTGGGCCGCCCGGCCGCTGCGGGGCGGCCCACCCGTTCCCGCGTTCCGGCTCGGCCGGTCAGCGGGACAGAAGGAACTTGGTGGTCGGCACGCCCCGGACGGTGGCGCAGTCCAGGTTCGAGGTGGTGGCGCTGTAGGTGAAACCGCTCGGGACGCTGCACGCCCACATGCCGCTGACCGGCGTGCGGAGGTGGAAGGTGGTGGACGGCACGCCCTGCGTCAGGCTGCACGTGGTGGACGAGCCGGCGGAGTCGTAGGTGAAGCCCGGGGCGGTCGAGCAGGAGGTGAGACCGTCGACGGGCGTGCGCAGGTGGTACTGCGGCGACTTCCAGCTGCCGCCGCCGCTGCACGTCTGGCTGAAGACGACCCCTTCGTAGACGTAGCCGGACGGGACGGAGCAGGCCCAGGTGTCGTCCAGCCCCGTGGCGGTGGCGGAGGCCGGCGTCGCGGTGGCGGCGCCGGTGAGCAGCAGGGTGAGCGCGGCGAAGGCGGCGAGCAGCGCGGTTCGCGCGGTCCGCATGGTGCGTGTGACGGACATGTTTTCTCCTTCGGTGGAAATGCGGCCGGAAGGTGCGCGGTGCGGCGGTACGGCGGTGCAGCGGTACGGCCGTGCAGCGGTACGGCGGTGCAGGGGGCGGTGATCGCGGGTGGGCGTTCACGGCCGTCGATGGTTCTAGCACGCAATGACGGGCCGTCACCCGGACGCTCCATCGCGGAGAATCACTTCGGCGCCCGCCGTCCACGCGCCCTGCGCGGATGCTCCGGCCCGTCTCATCCGATCGGCCCCCGGATCCCTCCCGCGCCCGGCGGAGCCGATCCGCGTGCCCGGCTCCGCCGGAGGCCCGCTCGTTCGGGGCGCGGTGCGACGTGCCGTCCGTGGACCGCTCGGTTGTGGCCGCCTCCTCCGGCGAGCACTCCGTCAGGGCCCGCTGCGCGGCCGGGTACGCCTCCTTGGCGGCCGAGACGTCGGACGTGTCCGTCCGGGCGTAATGCCGTAAGAGCCATGTGACATGTCACAGTGCTGTCAGTGCTCGCCGAGAGAACCGGACGAAGGAGGGCCCCTTGAAACGCCTTGCTGCCGTTCTCGCCGCTCCGGCGGCGCTGACCGGCACTCAGACCGCCTCTGCCTCCGCCGCCACCGCATCCGTCGCCGGCATGACGGGCACCACCGTCTGCGGGGACCCGGGCGCGCCGAACTACCTCACGATCAGGGCCTGCATCAACACCAACGGAGGCCAGGTGTACGTGTTCGGGCGCGCCACTCCGGCCAGCCCGACCTGGCAGGACCAGCAGGTCTCCTTCCGGCTGACCAGCGTCGGCGTCACCAGCCCACCGCTCGGCACCATCACCCCGACCGTCCTGATCCCGACCGGCGGGAGCGACGTCGGCGGCATCACGGGCACCGTGCCCTGCGGCCGCACCGTGACCGCCCAGTTCAGCGTGGACCAGCCCGGCTGGCCGCAATCGACCGCGACCGTCTCGACCATCGTGAACTGCTGACCTGCGCCCGGTCGCCGGCGTGATGCTGATCAAAGGCCGCCTTCGCGCTGACGACCGGGCGGGGCGGCGACCGGCCCGCCGACCCGGCGCCGCCGGACGAGATCAACCGCCGCGTGCCGGGCGCCGCGGCCGGGGCGGTCGGGGGCCGGGGGGGGGTGAGCGCCCGCCCCGGCCGGCGTCAGCGCGGCTCCTCCAACAGCACCGCCGCGACGGCGACTTCGGTGTCGGCCAGGCCGACCGAGCAGAAGACGGTGATGTCGTCCCGGCCGGTGCGGGCGACCTCGGAGCCGGCCAATACGGCGCCGAGCTCGACCATCCGCCCGACGGGGCGTGTGCGTGGTCCGCCAGGGCGGCGGGGACCTCGTGGCGCGAGAGCGACCTGGGCCCGAGCGTCGTCACGTGCGTGCCCGGTGCGATCCAGCCGGCGCCCAGGACGGGCACCGGACTGTTCGTCGCGACGACCACGACGTCGCGCTCCCGCACCGCCTCCTCGACCGTGCCCACTGCCCGCACCTCGACCCCCAACTCCTGGGCGGCGCGCCGGGCGAACGCCTGCGTGCGCTCCGGGAGCTTGCAGTCCGGCCTCTCGAACGCCTCGACGAATCAACCGAGTTCAGGGCGTCCCCGGCGCGAACACCCTGACAGGACGCACCCGCAGAGGCCGTCCGGGAGTCGTGTAACTCGACTCAGACGAAGGCGACGACGAGCACGGCGGCCGCCAGCAGGAGGACAACCGTCAACGCCGGCGCGCCGAGGCGCCCGCCGGGCTCGGAGGTGACGGCGACCAGCGAGACGGCGGGAACCGCCAGCGAGAGGACGACCGCCAACCACCCCACGGTACCGGTGGGAACCCCGGCGACCATGGCCCCCCAGACGGTCGTGAACATCACCGCCAGCCAGGCCGTCGCGGTCAACACCACCCAGGCCGCGCGCGCGGTCCACCGCTCGACCGGGTCGGCCGCGCGGAAGTTGGTACGGGTCATCGTCCAGATCCGGGTCAGGTTCGCCACCGGAACATCCTGTCGAACAACACCGCCGGGCACCAGGAACGGACGCGCATCGCCGCAGGCGGCTCCCCGCCCCCCGACTCGACCGCAGACCAGTCCAGGGGCTCCGAACCACCACCACGAGCGGGCCGAGCCGAGCCGGGCCGAGCCGGGACGGTGGCCCGGCATGGACGGTGGGGGAGTCCGCGGGGTGGTGGGCAGGCGGCGACTTGGCGCAGCGTCGCCGGTTCTTGACAGCGCGTCCTCCCATCCGTCAGGAGCCGCCTACCGGAGGGCTCCGGCTTCTAATCTCCTTGGTGAGAGCGGCCGCCTCCATTCGGAAGCGGCCCGCTGTCACCTACGGGAGGGGAATTCCATGATCAAGATGCGTACTTTCGCCGCAGCCGCCGTCGCCGCGGCCTCGCTCGCGCTCGGAGTCGCCGCCACACCGGCGTCGGCGGCACCGGCCCCGAACGGGTCCACCATCGTCAGCGTGCAGAGCATCACCGAAAGCCCGGACAGCACAAGTACCATCGGCGGAAGCTGCCCGGCCCCCGTCCATGACGGTGCGCCCGCCGCACCCTACCTGTGCGGCACCAGGGTCACTCGCCTGATCTGGTCGGGCAACCGGATCGAGTACGTGCTCGTCGGTACCGACCGCCGGATCTGGCACACCTACCAGACCACCGCGAACGGACCGTGGTCCAGCTGGGACCTCCTCGGCGACAGCAGCGACGTCCAGGACGGTGTCTGGGTCCTGGACTACAACAGTTCCCCCCTCCTGTGGCTGACCGGCAGCAATGGCGGTCAGTGGTGCAACACCATCAACAGCAGCGGCACGTGGACCAACTGGTTCAGCTGCCAGATAGGCTGACAACCGGGTGATCACCGGTTCGTGACATCGCCGGCGAGGAAGCGGGCCGCTCCGGTCCCGACGGGACCGCGCGGTTCGACCTCCTCGCCGGCGAGGCCGGGCGGCCATCGGCCGGAGTGCTCATGTGCCGGCCCCCAGAGCGCAGACAGCGAGCAGGCCTACTGTGGCTGGGCGGGCAGCCGACCTGGAAGAACGCGTGAACAGCTCGCCTGACCTGGTAGCAGTCGTACGGGGTGCGTCGTGATCAACGCTGTGTGCCGGGCAAGGGCACGGCCTTGAAAGTGCCGCCCGCCCCGCCGGCTCGGCCACCGCGCTGTCGTTCCGGGTGGCCGTTGGGTGGCGGCGGGCCGTGCCGGGCCGTCCGTGGTGTCCGCCGGCGCTGTTGTGGTGGGCGGGTCAGGGGGTGGTGTATCCGGGCAGGGTGCGTCGGCACCAGCCGCACCGGAGGGCGGTCGGCACGCCGGCCGCTCACAGGTCCCGCGCCATGGGCGCGGCGATGTCGAACGGGGCGCCCGAGACGACGGTGGCGGGCGCGCTGTCCAGCAACTGCCGCTTTCGGGGTGACTGGTCGAAGCAGCATCGGCGGTGGGCCCGCGAGGCCGCGCCCACCCGATTCTCATCCCACCCGTTTCTCAGTCCGTCGGGTCCTGGTCCGTGACGGTGGGGTGTTCGGTGCACAGGCAGCCGACGCCCTTCTCGATCCACTCCTGTCCGGTCCACTCGGGGTGCCGTTCGATCAGCAGGGCCCGGACCTCGGCCACGATCTCGCTCCCGCCCATGGCGGAGTCGCGCCGCCGCCAGGTCTCGTCCCGCAGCTCGCGCAGGTAGTCGCGGACGTCGCCGAGGACCTGCGGGCCGCCGACGGTGCCGTGGCCGGGGACGACCGTGCGGTGCCCGTCGGCCGCCAGCCGCTCCATCACCGTCAGCCAGCCGATCCCGGAGACGTCGGTGTCGTGCGGCGGGAACCAGGGAAAGATCGCGAACTGCCCGGTCTCGGCGAGGTCGCCGGTGAACAGGACGCCGGCGTCGGGTACTTCGATCACCTGGTCGCCCCTGGTGTGGCCCCGGCCGGTGGCCCGCAGTCGTACGCGGCGGCCGCCGAGGTCCAGGTCGTACCCGTCGTCGTAGACCACGTCGGGGGCGACCACGCGGACGTCGCCGTCGAGGCGGTCGGCGACCGGCGGGCCGAACCCGCGGAACATCTCCAGGTAGCCCGCTCCCCTCACCTTCAGGTCCTCGGCCTGGGCGCGGTTGGCGAGGTAGGTGGCCCGGCCGTGGAAGACGTGCGCGCCGAAGGCGTGCTCGGGGTGGAAGTGCGTGGTGGTCAGGTACAGGCGGCGCCCGTCGGCCACTTCGGACGCCAGGGAGAGGACCTGCTCGGCGTTGGCGGTGCCCATGCCGGTGTCGACGACGAGGACGGCCTCGGTGCCGCCGATGATGCCGATGTTGGGAACCAGCGGGATCCCGCGGTCCGGGACCACCAGCAGCTCGGGGGCGATCTCCCGGACGCCGGCCACGTGGACGGCGGGGTCGGAAAGCGATGCGTCGTTCATGCCTCGATTCCACCGCCCCGGCACCCCGGCCGTCCAAGACCGATTCGCACGTGCCCGATACCGCACGGGTATCGTCGCAGCATGGAGCTGCGGACGTTGCGCTATTTCGTCGCGGTCGCCGAGGAACTCCACTTCGGCCGGGCCGCCGCCCGGCTGCACATGAGCCAGCCCCCGCTCAGCCGGGCGATCAAGCAGCTGGAAACCGACCTCGGCGCCACCCTGCTGCACCGCTCCGCCCGGGGCGTCACCCTCACCCCGGCCGGAACCGTCCTGCTCGACGAAGCCCGCACCCTCCTCGACCGCGCCGACCGGATCCGCGCACGCGTCGCTGCCGAAGCCGGCCCCACGGCCGTCACCGTCGGCCTGCTCGGCGACGGCACCGACCTCGGCGCCCTGCGCCTGGCCAACGCCTACCGCGAGCGACACCCGGACATCGAGGTCCGCATCCGCGAGACCGACCTGACCGACCCCACCTGCGGACTGCGCACCGGACGGGTCGACATCGCCCTCACCCGCGCCCCCTTCGACGAGACCGGCCTGACCGTGCACGAGCTGCGCACCGACCCGGTCGGCGCGGTGCTGCGCACCGACGACCCCCTGGCCGGCCGCACGCACCTGGAGCTGGCCGACCTGGCGGACCGGTGCTGGTTCCGGTTCCCGGACGGCACCGACCCGCTGTGGGGGGCGTACTGGACCGGCGGCCGGCCGCGCGGGGGACCGGCGGTGAGGGCCGTCCAGGAGTGCCGGCAGGCCGTGCTCTGGAACGGCACGGTCGGCATCACCCCCCTCGGACACGGCATGCCCGAGGGACTGACCGCGGTACCGCTGGCCGACATGGCGCCCAGCCGTGTGGTGGTGGCGTGGAACGCGGGCGACCCGAACCCGCTGATCCCTTCGTTCGTCCGCATCGCGGCAGCCACCCACCGCCGCTGAACCCACCGCCGCCGACCCCACCGCCGCCGAACCTGCCGCCGCCGAACCTGCCGCGCAGCGGCCCGGTCGGGGAGGCTCAGCCGAGGGTGCTGACGACGGTCTTCGTCGCCTGGGCGATCAGGGCGTCGTCGGAGGTGGCGCCCGCCTTGCCGCGATCGGACAGGACGACGATCACGATCGGGCTGCGCCCGCCCGACGGCCACGCCACGGCGACGTCGTTGCGGGTGCCGTAGCCCGCGTTGCCGGTCTTGTCGCCGATCCTCCAGTCGGCGGGCACCCCCGCGCGGACGTACGGGCCGCCGGTCGTGTTGCCGACCAGCCAGTCCGTCAGCAGCCCGCGCCGGCCCTCGGTGAGGACGTCGCCGAGCACGTAGCGGCGCAGGTCGGCGGCGAGGGCGTGCGGCGTGCTGGTGTCGCGGGTGTCGCCCGGGGTCGCCTCGTTGAGGGTGGGTTCGGTGCGGTCGACGCTGGTGGTCGAGTCGCCCAGGTCGCGCAGCGACTGCTGGACGGCCGCCGGGCCGCCGAGCTCGGCGATGACCAGGTTGGCCGCGGTGTTGTCGCTGTACTGGATGGACGCGGAGGCCAGGTCACGCAGCTTCATACCGGTCGCCACGTGCTGCGAGGTGATCGGTGCCCACGCCAGCACGTCCTCCTGGCGGTAGGGGACGACCTTGTCCAGGTCCGCGTCGGACGCCTTCCGCAGCAGGGCCCCGGCGGCGAGCGACTTGATCGTGGACGCGAACGCGAACCGCTCGTCGGCCCGGTGGGTGACCTCCCGGCCGCTGCCGGTGTCCACCGCGAACACGCCGAGGCGGGCGCCGAACTGCTGCTCGAGCGCCGCGAAGGCGGCGTCCGCCGCATCGGCCGAGGCCGCCCCCGCCGCCGTCGTGGTCGCGCCAGTGGCCACCGCGCCGGGGGCCGCCGCCGTCGAGGCGCCGCCCGCTTGGCCGCACCCGCCGATCAGCGCGGCCACGAGCAGGGCCACCGCGGGCAGCGCGGTACGGGGGCGGGTACGGCGGAGGTCGGGCGTCATCGGTGGTCTCCCCAGGTGGTTCGTGCCGTCACGGTCGCGGTCGCGCCCCGCGGTAGTGGTCCACACCGCCGCGATCCGCGCGATCACGCTCAGCTAAACAGGCCGCCGACCACCCAGTCCAAGACCGCAATCATGAAGTGGACGATAAGAAAACACCTATGATTACTGGCCATGGACCTGCTGGGGCACCTCCGCCACTTCCGCGCCGTCGCCGAGGAACGGCACTTCGGCCGCGCCGCCGAGCGCCTGCGGATCGCCCAGCCCTCGCTCTCCCAGCGGATCCAGCGCCTCGAACGCGAACTCGGCGTGACCCTGTTCGACCGCGGCCCGCGCGGCGTCGACCTCACCCCGGCGGGCCGGCTGCTGCTCGCCGAGGCCGAGGAGACGCTGGACAGCGCCGCCCGCCTCCTCGCCACCGCCGCCGACCTGCGCAGCGGACGGGCCGGCACCCTGCGCGCGGCCGTCCCGCCCGAACTCGGGCCGGCCGCCCTGGCCGCGCTGCTCACCGGCTTCGAGACCGCCTCCCCGGGCACCCGGCTCGAACTGCGGGAACTGCCGGTCGCGGCCGTGGTGCGCGAACTCGCCCAGCACACCGTCGACGTCGCCGTCGTCCGGCACCCCTGCCCGGCCGACGGGCTGGCCTTCGGCCCCGTCCTGCACCAGCCGCTCGGCGCCCTGCTCGCCGCCCGCGGTCCGTACGCCGACCGCCCGGAGCTCGCGGTGGCCGAACTGACCGGCCTGCGCCTGGTCCTCTTCCCGCGCGCCACGGCCCCGGCCCTGTACGACGAGGTCCTCACCACGCTCACCAGGCACGGCTGCACCCCCGAGGCCGTCGTCGACCCGCCGGGACCGGACGTCGCGGGCGCGCTCGTGCTCACCGGCAGCGCCATCGCCCTGGTGCCGCGCACCACACCCCCACCGGGTACGGTCTGGTGCCCGCTCACCGGCACCCCGCTGGCCTGGCGGACCTCCACGGCCTGGCCGGCCGGGCGGGACGGGCCCGCCGTCCGGCTGTTCGCCCAGGCCGCCCACGAGGCGCTGACCGGACCCGGCGGCCTGCTGCCCCAGCCGCCCAACCGCCCGCTCCACCCCCGGCCCGCAATGGAGTTCCCGCTGTGACCAGCGACCGCACCACAGCCGACCGGACGGCTGCCGACCGCACCACAGCCGACCGGACGGCTGCCGACCGCACCACAGCCGACCGCACGGCTGCCGACCGGACCCCGCACAGCCGGGCCGCGCGCACCCGCATCGCCGCGGCCTTCGCCGACGCGGGCGTCACCGGCCGGCTGCACGCGCTCGACCTCGACACCGGCGCCGAGATCGGCCTCGGCGCCGACACCGCCGTCAGCACCGCCAGCGTCCACAAGGTCTGCCTGCTCGTGACGCTGTACCGCGAGGCCGCCGCCGGACGGATCGACCTGACCCGGCAGGTCGAGATCCCCGCCGCCGGCCGCACCCCCGGGCCGACCGGCCTCGCCGCCATGCTCGACACCGCCCGCCTCTCCCTGCGCGACCTCGCCTACCTCACCGCGGCCGTCAGCGACAACACCGCCGCCGACACCCTGTGGGACCAGATCGGCCTCGACACCGTCAACCGCACCATGGCCGACCTCGGCCTGAGCCGCACCGTCGCCGTCCACAAGCTCCGCGACCTCATCGCCGCCCTCGCCGAGGACACCGGCCCCGACTCCCCGGTCGACCCCGCCGTCGTCGCCCGCCTCAGGGTCCTCGACCCCGCCTTCACCAACCACAGCACCCCCCGCGACATGACCACCCTGCTCACCGCCCTCTGGCACGGCGACGCCTGCCCCGGCGACCACGGCGCCGCCGTGCGACGCCTCCTCGGCCTCCAGGTCTGGCCGCACCGCCTGGCCTCCGGCTTCCCCTACGACGACGTCCGCGTCCACGGCAAGACCGGCACCCTCCCCACGCTGCGCCACGAGGTCGGCGTCGTCGAATACCCCGACGGCGGCCGCTACGCCCTCGCCGTCTTCACCCGCGCCGCCGCCACCACCATCACCCTGCCCGCCGCCGACGCCGTCATCGGAACCACCGCCCGCCTCGCCGTCGACGCCCTCCGGGCCCGGGCGGCAGCCGGCGCGAGGGGCTGACCGGGGCCGAGACCACCCCAGGATGCCCAGCTGCCCTCCCTCCCGGCCACGACGTCCGGGTGACGGATCGGCTGCACGCTCGTTTGCCCGGGTACCTGCCGGTCGCAGGACGGCGGTGCCCGGCGACCACCCCCTGCCCGGGCACCGCCGCACCGGCCCCGCGACCGGCCAGGACCGGACAGAACCCCCACCGGCAGCCGGGCCACGGCCCCGGACGCCGGTCACCCGCGCAGGTGTCGCCGGGGCCGCGCGGGCAGCCGGCCCCGGCGACACCGCGCGCCGGCGTGGAAGCCCGACCCAACGGCACACCGCCGTTCAGGCGTCCTGCATCACCGTCTCACCGGCCCCCCGCGCGAGGGCGCCTGCGCGTCGTGCTCGGCGGAAGGCGGCGGCGTTGCGGGTGGCCCAGTCGGTGCAGGGGCGCGGCGGGCGGCCGCGTACCTGCTCGACGGCCGGACTCGCTCGCAGTTCGGCCTCGGTGGGGGCGCCGAGGATGTCGAGTGACCTGGTCGGATGACGGTTCCTCGCCGGCTCGCGCGGGCGTTGTGACACGCGAGGTCTCTCATGGCCTCGCTGCCTCGAAGTGATCGGATCGGGGTATCTAATTATGGTTTGTCATGATTTTCCCGTCAGGTGTCCTGTCATGCCTGTGACTTGTCGCTTGGGGGCGCGGGGCACTTTGTTGTGAGGAGAGGTGAACCCGCGGATGAGTGCTCGTACGCGTGGACAGGGCGACCTGCCGTGGTACCGGGTCGGCCGTCAGCGGCCCGTGGCCGCGTTCAACAGGGTCCCGGCCGGTGGGATGACCCCGGTCGGCGCCGTCGGTGCGTCAGACCTGGTCGGCCCGGGTGGACGGCGCGGGGAGCGCGGTGCGGGGGTGGTGTCGGTGGGGGGCGCGCTGCTGTCCGGTATGGCGCTGCTGGCGGCCACGGCTCCACCGGTGGCCGCCGCGCCGGTCGGGGCCGGGTTGGTGCGGGCGCAGCAGGCTGATCCGTCGCAGACCTTCACCTTCACCGGCGCTTCGCAGACCTTGACGGTTCCGGCGGCGGCGGTGGTGACGATCACCGCGGACGGCGCGGGTGGCGCCGACAACACCGGCACCTCCTGTTCCGTCACGGGGACCGGCGGGACGGGGGCGCGGGTGGTGACCACGCTGCCGCAGACCGTCGCACCGACGACCTTCACCGTCAACGTCGGCGGCACCGGCGGCAAGGGCTGCAACGGCACCGGGACGTCGGGGGCCGGAGGGTTCAACGGCGGTGCCCCCGGGGGGAGTTTCCCGCTCACTGGTTTCCAGTTCGAAGGCCCGGGCGGGGGCGGGGCCTCCAGCGTCAGCACGGGCGGCTCCCTGCTGGTGGTCGCCGGGGGCGGCGGTGCCTCCGGCGGCACCGGAGCGGGCTCCACGGGAGGCAACGGGGGCAACGGCGGGACAACGCCGGATGCCACCGGCGGTACCGCGGGAACTGCCACCGGCCCTGGGGCTTCGCCGGGGCAGGGCGCGGGCGGTGGCAGCACCAGCACCAGCACCGGGGGCCCCGGCGGGGCCGCCGGCACCGCTCCACCCTGTGCGGCCATGAGCGGCGCTCCGGGGAGCGGGTTCTCCGGTGCCGCGGTCGGTACCGGCGGCACCGGGGGCACTTTCGACGGCGGCTGCGCCGCCAGTCGCATCGCCACTGGTGGCGGCGGTGGGGGCGGGTACTTCGGCGGCGGGGGCGGCGGCAGCGGCTCCGTCAACGGCGCGGGCACCTCGGCGGGTGGTGGCGGTGGTGGCGGGGGCAGCAGCTTCGCCACTCCCACGGGTACCGGCACGAGCTATGCGCTGTCGACGGTCGGGACGGCGAACCACAACGGCCAGGTGATCATCTCCTACACGCTCCCGTCCTTGACCGTCACCAAGACCCACACCGGGCACTTCACCCAGGGGCGGGACGGGACCTACACCATCACCGTGGGCAACGCCGCCGGGGCCGCCCCGACCGACGGCACCACGGTCACCATGCAGGACACCCTCCCCGCGGGGCTCACGGCCGACAGCATCAGCGGTGCGGGCTGGACCTGCGACCAGGACACGCTCACCTGCACCCGTAGCGACGTCCTTTCCGCCGGGAGCAGCTACCCGCCCATCACACTGCAGGTCGACGTCTCCTGCGGGGCCGACGACAAGGTCACCAACGTCGCGGTTGTCACCGGGGGCGGCGACACCACCCCCCACACCGCCACCGATCCCACCAGGATCAAGCACCACAAGCACGACGCGCACGACAAGTACGACATGCGCTGCGACCGCATCGAGTACTGGTAGGCCGAGCAACCCCGGGTTCGCCTCCACCGGCCCGCGACCACCGCGCCGCCGTCCGGGCGACTGCGACGACCCGTTCACCCGTCCACCCGTCAGACCATCGCCAACGCGATCGTCCGCAGCCGGTAGCGACCTCTCGAAGCACAACCCCCACCCTGGCGGGCCCGCCATACCTGGCTGACGGCGGAACACCGAAGGCGCCGGCCACGGGCGCAGGTGGTGGCCGGCGCGCAGGGCCGCCGGACCCGGGCGCCCCCGCCCGGGTGTTCGGGGCGCACCACCGCGGTGCGCCCCGAACGGCTGAGTCGGCGCTCCTCGGTGAAGAGCATCGCCTCCACGCCGAGCCGAGCCCCGCCGCACCGGTTCAGTGCCATGTTGAGCAGCTCCTCCCCTTCGTGCAGGTGGTCGATGACCTGCCGCGCATGCTGCTCCGCCGGGTTCTCGTGGCGCGACTCCCCGGCCATCCGACCCCGGCGATCACGGCCGTCACCCGAGCCATCACCTCGACCGCCTGATACGTGCCGCCAGGACCGTTGGAGCCGGTGCCGCAGCCCGCCGAGGGCGCATACCGGCCCCAGGCGTCTGCCGCCCGCCGTCCGGCGGGCGACCCCCCACGGCGCGGCACGACCGCGGCCCGGGCCCGCCGGTGCCGCCCGTCCCGGTGGACGGGGGCGAGGTCGGTCCGATGGGCTTCACCAGGCGGGGCGCGGATCCAGGGGCGAGGTGCGGGCACCCTCCCGGAAGGCCCCCGCCGCCGTCTCCGGCCGCCACAGGTAGCCCGGTGAGGGCGGGTCGGTTCGGGAGGGGTCGCGAGACACGGGATCGAAGTACCGCCGGTGGCCGGGCAGCGGCACCTCGGTCAGGGCGCCGTCCCGCATCATCCACAGCCCGTAGCAGTCGTCCTCCTCGTCGTGGATCAGCACCTGCACGCTCTCCGGGTGCGGCCATGCCAGGGACTCCAGTTGCCGGAGCAGCCCGCTCCGGTGGCGCAGCCCGTAGAACTCGATCACCCACCCGCCGGCGAACAGATCGAGCGGCTTGAAGCGCCAGCGCGGCGAGTCCTCCCGCGTCAACGGCTCCATGGCCTCGTCCGCGTACAACGCCAGCACGATCACCTGCGCGATTCTGCTCATGCCGCAGTATCCGCGCAGCCTGTGCGCCCCCGGCAAGCGGATTTCTCACCACGCGATGAGCCCGCCGAGGCCGGTGAGTGTCGCGAGAATCGTCGCGGGGCGGTAAAGCGCATATCCCTTGTGGTTTGCCTTCGGTATTTCGTTTTTCACCGCTTCGCCCCCCAATTGTCGATCGGATCAGGTATGACCCATCTGCTGGTGCGCGGCTCATGTGCGACCTACAGAACCTTCATGACGTCATGTAGAGTCTGCGCCGCCATACATGACGGGCGCTCAGAAAGTGGGGGGCTCGGCAAACCGAGTCGAGGTCGAACCGACGTCGATATCACGTCAATTCATATCGATCACCCACGGACTGTCCTAGTTTGCGCCGTCTTTGATACAAACTTACCCAGGAAAAGGAAATGCGCACAGAGAAACATCGCCGGCCCGTCGCAGGGGGCGGGGCCATCGCCGTCACCGGCCCGGGGGCCGCCCCCACCGCCTCGGCCGACGCCGTCCCGACCGCCGACTCCGCGCCACCGGAAGGGTCCACGACAGGAAGCCCCATGTCCCGCAAATCCCGGTTCCGTTCCCGACGGGCGGGTGTGCTGACCGCCGTTCTCGCCGCCGGTGCACTGTCCACCCTCGGCACGACCCCGGCCGGCGCCGTGGTCGGCGACGCGGCCGCGGCCGGCGCCTCCGCCACCACCGCGCGCCTGGTGATCGGTGACAGCCTGCGCGGCTGCACCGGCGCGCTGATCGACCAATTCTGGGTGATCAGCGCCGCGTCCTGCTTCTCCGACGACCCGGCGCAGCCGCAGGCGCTGACCGCCGGCGCGCCGAAGTGGAAGACCACCGCCACGGTCGGCGCGAAGTCGACCCAGGTCGTCGAGCTGGTGCCGGGTCAGGGCCGCGACCTGGTGATGGCCCGCCTGGCCACACCCGTCCAGGGTGTCACGCCGCTGACGGTCGGCACCTCGGCGCCGGTCGCCGGGCAGTCGCTGACGGTGACCGGGTTCGGGCGCACCAAGTCCGAGTGGGTCCCGGACAAGGCCCACACCGGCTCGTTCAGCCTCGACACCGTGAACCCGACCGGCGTCGGCATCACGGGGACGGGCGGCGCGGCGGTCTGCAAGGGCGACACCGGCGCCCCGGTGGTCCGCGAGGTCAACGGCAAGGCCGAGCTGGTCGCCGTCGCCTCCCGCTCCTGGCGCGGCGGCTGCCTCGACACCCCCGCCACCGAGACCCGCACCGGCGCCTACGCCACCCGCGTCGACGACCTCGCCGCGTGGGTGTCGGCCCGGACGAGCCGGTCGTACGAGATCCTCAACCCCGCCAGCGGACGCTGCCTCAACCTCAAGGGCGCCGGGCCGACCTGGCCGAACAGCACCGAGATCATCGCCTGGGACTGCACCCTCGGCGCCAGCAACGAGCAGTTCCAGCTCACCCCGGACGGGCTGCTGCGCAACCCCGCCAGCGGACGCTGCCTGAACATCGCCGGTGCCGGGCCGTGGAACAACGGCAACCCGGTCATCCTCTTCGACTGCAGCGCCTCCTCCGGCAACGAGAAGTTCGAGTGGACCGCCGACG
>NZ_JBHXTL010000124.1:0-28621 GCF_042677365.1 Kitasatospora sp. NPDC127116 | reverse complement strand
CACCGTTCCCGGCGTGGCGGGCCCTCGTCGTGCCCGGGAATCAGTGGTGGCCGTGGCCGCTGCTGATCTCCTCGTGCTCCTCGACGGTGGGCTTGGCGATCTGGCTGCCCTTGCCGTAGAAGCCGCGGGAGAGCTTCACCCGCGTGCGGGTCCACAGCCCGGTCTTGCGGGCCACCCCGTTCTCGTCCACCTCGGGCGGCAGCTCGGAGGGCTGGGGCTGGTCGTGCGCGGTGAGGGTGTAGAGCCGGCCCGGCGGCAGCGGGGCGTGGATCTCGACGAACTCGCCGTGCTGGAGCCGGTTGATGACGCCGGTCTCCCGGCCGTGCAGCACCTTCTCCTTGTCCCGCCGCTGGAGGCCCAGGCACCACCGCTTGGTGATCACGAAGACGACGACCGGCACGGTGAAGAAGCCGATCCGCACCGCGTAGGTGATCGCGTTGATCGAGAGGTGGAAGTGGGTGGCCAGCAGGTCGTTGCCGCCGCCGGCCAGCAGGAGCAGGTAGAGGCCGATCCAGGCGGCGCCGAAGGCGGTGCGGACCGGGGCGTTGCGCGGCCGGTCGGCGATGTGGTGCTCGCCCCGGTCCCCGGTGATCCAGGCCTCCAGGAAGGGGTAGCCCCAGACGACCATCAGCACGAGCGGGAAGACCATCAGCGGGATGAACACCCCGAGGTTGAGGGTGTGGCCGCCCCAGACGCTGATCTCCCAGCCGGGCATCACGCGGATCAGGCCCTCGGAGAAGCCCATGTACCAGTCCGGCTGGGCGTCGGTGGACACCTGGTCCGGACGGTACGGCCCGTACGCCCAGATCGGGTTGACCGTGGCGATCGCGGACATCACCGCGACCACGCCGAAGACCAGGAAGAAGAAGCCGCCCGCCTTGGCCGTGTAGACAGGCAGCAGCGGCATGCCGACCACGTTCTGGTTGGTCCGGCCGGGCCCGGCGAACTGGGTGTGCTTGTGGTAGAAGACCAGGATCAGGTGTGCCGCGAGCAGGCCCAGCATGATGCCCGGGATCAGCAGGACGTGGACGGTGAACAGCCGGGGGATGATCTCGGTGCCCGGGAACTCGCCGCCGAACATGAAGAACTGCAGGTACGACCCGACGATCGGGACGGCGAGGATGGCACCCTCCATGAAGCGGATGCCGGTACCGGAGAGCAGGTCGTCCGGCAGCGAGTAGCCCATGAAGCCGTCGAACATGCCGAGGATCAGCAGCAGCGCGCCGAAGACCCAGTTGATCTCGCGCGGCTTGCGGAACGCGCCGGTGAAGAAGACGCGCATCATGTGCGTCAGCATCGCGGCGACGAAGACGATGGCCGCCCAGTGGTGGATCTGGCGCATCAGCAGGCCGCCGCGCACGTCGAAGCTGATCCTGAGCGTCGACGAGTAGGCCTCGGACATCGCGATGCCCCTGAGCGGGACGTACGTCCCCTCGTAGACGACCTCGCCCATGCTCGGGGTGAAGAACATGGTCAGCCAGACGCCGGTGAGGATGATGATGACGAAGGTGTAGAGCGCGATCTCACCCAGCATGAAGGACCAGTGGTCGGGAAAGATCTTGCGCAGATTGGACTTGGCCAGGGAGTAGATGCCCAGTCGGCCGTCGGTCCAGTCGGCCAGGGCCTCGGCCTTGTTGGCGGGGTCGGCGCGCGTGCTGGTCACCGGTCCCGGCTGCGACTGCTGGTCGGTTCTCACGACGGGCTCCCCGGCGTCCTCGGCGTGCCGTGCTGGAGGCCCGCCGGCGGGAACACCGGCCGGCGAAGTGTTGTGATCATGGGACCTCTCGATACGGGCCCGCCGGCCGGACCGGCGCGCGGACCAGGTGTTCCACTGGACCCGTTGCTCAGGGTGATGGAGCGCTTACTCTGTCATGCTGTCGGCAGGGGGCCGACTGTGCACGTCCATCGGCCCGTCCGGCCGCTCGTGTCGGGCCGGACGGGGGCCCCTGACGCCCGATCGGCTGGCCGCCGCCCGGCCCAACGGGTGCCGATGCTGCGGTCGAGTGCCGCTGAACCGTTTCGGCGCGCGCCGCGGCCGGGGGTCGCGTGGTCCCGGGCCTACGCTGCGCCAATGGTGGATCACCGTGAACTCTTCGAGGACGTCACCGAGGCCCTGGCCCGCGCCGGGTTCGACACCGGACCGGGGCCCTCACCGCTGTGGATCGACCGTCACCCCGAGGGCGTGGTGGTCGGCTGGACGCCGGGCGCGGAGCCGGGCGGACCACCCTCCCGGGAGGCGCTCGCGGCGCTGAGCGGCGCGGCCGCGGTCGTGCTCCGCGAGTGCGGCTACCTCGTCGCCGGGACGGAGGAGGGCGATCTGCTGGTGCGCTGCGCCGAACCGGTGACGGTCCCGGAGTCGTCCGAGCCGGAGCCGGTCCCGGAGCAGTGGTGGGGGTGACCGCGGACTCCTGACGACCCCTGAGGCCCGCGGGCCCGGTCAACGCGAGGGCGGGCTCATACCGAATCCTTACCCGAAGCGGGGGTGCGGTTGACCTTGCCGGCTCTAAGGTTTGCCTAAGCTAAGCCGTCGCCCCGGACCCCGGTGTCCGGGGCGTTCGGCTGTGCCGCTCCACCGCCACCGCGGCGGAGGCGAGAACAGGTGAACGACCCGGGCCGGGCCCGGGGAAGGAGCCCGCCGCATGTGGGACGAGGCGTTTCCCAGCTTCCTGATCGGGCTGCGCGAGGGCCTGGAAGCCGGACTGATCGTGTCGATCCTGGTCGCCACCCTGGTCCGGGCGGACCAGAGGGCCCGGCTGCCCCAGGTGTGGACGGGCGTCGCGGCGGCCGTCGCGCTCAGCCTGAGCTTCGGCGCGGTGCTCACCTTCACCGCCGCCAACCTCTCCGGCCACGCGCAGGAGGCCTTCGGCGGGGTGCTCAGCCTGATCGCGGTCGGCTTCGTCACCGCGATGGTGTTCTGGATGCGACGCTCGGCGCGCACCCTCTCCGCCGAGATCAAGGAGAAGGTCCGGGCCTCGCTGGCGATGGGCGCCGGTGCGCTGGTGCTCACCAGCTTCCTCGCGGTCGCCCGGGAGGGCCTGGAGACCTCGCTCTTCCTGTGGACCAACGTGCGCACCGCCGGCGAGTCCACCGGGCCGCTGATCGGCGCGGCCCTCGGCCTGCTGCTCTCGGCCGGGCTCTGCTGGGGCCTGTACCGGCGAGCCCTGCGGATGAACCTCACCCGGTTCTTCACCATCACCGGCATCGGCCTGATCGTCGTCGCGGCGGGCGTGCTCGGCTACGGCCTGCGGGACCTCCAGGAATCCGGGCTGATCGGCGGCGGCACCTCGTACGCCTTCGACCTCGGCGGGCACCTGGACGCCTCGTCCTGGTACGCGACGCTCGTCCAGGGCACGCTCAACCTGACCGTCACCATGACGGTGCTCCAGGTCGTCGGCTACGTCGCCTACCTGGGCATCGTGATGACGCTGTTCGTCGAGGGCGTCCGCGGCGGCACCAGTGCCCCGGCCGCCGCGCCCGCCGCTGCGGCCGCGGCGGTTGCGGCGGTCGCCGAGAAGCCCGCCGGGGCCGACGCGGAGTCCGAGGCCCCGCCGGCGCGGGCCGGCCGGCCGCGCTGGGTGCTGCCGACCGCGGCGGTCGCCGTCCCGGTGGTGCTGGCCGGCGCCGTGATCGCGATCAGCGACGGCAAGCAGGGCGGCTCCGCCACCGTCGCCGTCTCCGAGCAGGAGTGCGGCAAGGGCTTCGCCGCCCCGCGGCCCGGCCAGCAGGTGTTCCAGATGCGCAACACCGGCGACAAGGTCGCCGAGGTCTACCTCGTCGACCCGGGCACCGGCTCGGTCTACGGGGAGATCGAGGGCCTGGCCCCCGGCACCACCCGCGCCCTGACCGCCACCATCGGCTCCGGCGACTACGCCTGGCGCTGCGTGCCCACCGGCGGGAAGCCCGTCACCTCGGCCGCCGTGCACGTCAGCGGCGCCGCCGTGGTCAAGGCCGTCAAGCCGGTCGCCGAGGACGACCTCAAGGCCCCGCTCGACAGCTACAAGGAGTACGTCGGCCAGGGCCTCGCGACGCTCGTCACGCAGAGCCGGAAGCTCCAGGCCGACGTGCGCTCCGGCGACCTCGCCACCGCGAAGGCCGACTGGCTCGCCGCCCACCTCCAGTACGCCTCCCTCGGCGCCGCGTACGGCACCTTCGCCGACCTCGACGGCAAGATCGACGGCCGCCCGGACGGCCTCGCCGACAAGGAGAAGGACCCGGGCTTCACCGGCTTCCTGCGCCTGGAGTACGGCCTCTGGCACGACCGGTCCGCCGAGGAGCTGACGCCCGTCGCCGACGACCTGGCGCAGAACGTCGACCAGCTGGCGCACGACTTCCCCGGGCAGGACTTCGCCCCCGGCGACCTGCCGCTGCGCGCCCACGAGATCCTGGAGAACACCCTCCAGTTCGAGCTGACCGGCGACACCGACATGGGCAGCGGCACCAACCTGGCCACCGCCCAGGCCAACCTGACCGGCACCCAGGAACTGCTGACGCTGCTCCAGCCGCTGCTCGACGAGCGGGACCCGCAGGTGCTCGTCAAGGCGAACGCCGGGATGAAGCGGGTCGGCGACCTGCTCGCCGCCGCGCACCGGCCCGAGGGGTGGACCCCGGTCGACCGGCTGCCCGCCGACGCCCGCCGCCAGCTCAACGGGGCCACCGGCGAACTGCTCGAAGACCTCGCCCCCGTCCCCGCCCTGCTCGAAATCCGGAAGGCCGCCTGATGACCGACCACACCGCAGCCACCGGGTCCTGCCCCTTCCCGCACGCCGCGCCGGCCGAGGCCGCCGCGGAGGGCGGCTGCCCGGCCGGACCGGCCCGGCGCAGCTTCGTCCGGGCCGCGCTCGGCGCCGGTGCCGGCGCGGCCGTGCTGGCCGGTGGCGGCCTCGCCCTCGGCGCCGGCCGGGCCGCCGCCGGGGACGGCAAGCAGGACAAGACCGGGGCGGTGCCGTTCCACGGGGCCCACCAGGCCGGCGTCACCACCCCGGCCCCCGGCTTCGCGGCCTTCGTCTCCTGCCAGGTGATCGCCCAGGACCGCAAGGGCCTCGAAACGCTGTTCCGGACCCTGACCGAGCGGATCCGCTTCCTCACCGCCGGCGGCACCCCGCCGGACCTCGGGGTCGGCGCGCCGCCCTCGGACAGCGGCATCCTCGGCCCGACCGTCCCCGCCGACCACCTGACCGTCACGGTCGGCGTCGGCGCCTCGCTCTTCGACGACCGCTACGGGCTGGCCAAGGCCAAGCCGGTCAGGCTCGCGCCGATGAAGACCTTCCCGAACGACAACCTCCGGGCCGCCGAACTGCACGGCGACCTCTCGCTGCAGATCTGCGCCGACCGCCAGGACACCGTGCTGCACGCACTGCGCGACATCACCCGGCACACCCGGGGCGCGATGCAGATCCTCTGGCGGATCGACGGCTTCCAGAACCAGTCCCGCCCGGACGGCGCGCAGCGCAACCTGCTCGGCTTCAAGGACGGCATCGTCAACCCCGACACCGGCTCCGCGCGCGAGATGGACCGGCTGGTCTGGGTCGCCGACGGGACGGGCGAACCCGGCTGGGCGACCGGCGGCAGCTACCAGGTGATCCGCATCATCCGGATGCTGATCGAGTTCTGGGACCGCGTCACCCTCACCGAGCAGGAGAAGATGTTCGGCCGCCGCCGCGACACCGGCGCGCCGCTGGACGGCGCCCGGGAGACCGACGCGCCCGACTACGCCAAGGACCCGGACGGCAAGGCGATCCCGCTCGACGCGCACATCCGGCTGGCCAACCCGCGCACCGCAGACACCGACACCTCGCGCATCCTGCGCCGGGGCTTCAACTACGACCGGGGCGTCGACCAGGCGGGCAACCTGGACATGGGCCTGGTGTTCTGCTGCTACCAGCAGGACGTGGTGCGGCAGTTCGAGGCCACCCAGACCCGGCTGATCGGCGAGCCGCTGGTGGACTACATCTCGCCGACCGGCGGCGGGTACTTCTTCGTCCTGCCGGGCGCGAGGGACGAGGCCGACTGGCTCGGGCGGGGGCTGCTGGCCGCCGTCTGACGGCGGGTCCCACCGCGGGCCCGGCGCTGCCACGCGCCGGGACGGTCCGCGCCGTCAGCCGCCGAGGGTGAAGCCGATCACCGCGCCGCCGCCCTCCCGGTTGGCGGCGAAGGCCGTCCCGCCGTGCGAGCGGGCCACCTCGTGCACGATGGCCAGGCCCAGCCCGGAGCCGGGCAGGCTGCGAGCGGCGGTGGCCCGGTAGAAGCGGTCGAAGACCCGGTCGAGGTCGGCCGCGTCGATGCCCGGGCCGCGGTCGCGCACCTCCACCCGCGGGCCGCGCACCACCACCTCGATCGGGCCGGTCCCGGAGGGGTCGAACTTGGCGGCGTTGTCCAGCAGGTTGCCCACCGAGCGGGCCAGCGCGTCCGGCCGGGCGGTGACGACGGTTCCGTCCGCGTCCACCACGATCTGCCGGTCGCTGCGCCGCCGGGCCTGGGCGGCGGCCTGCCGGACCACGTCGGCGAGCAGCACCCCGGTCGGCTGCTCGTCCGCCCTGCGGTCCGCCGCGAGCGCCACCAGCTCCTCCACCAGCTGGGCCAACTCCCGTGACTCCTCCAGCAGATCGGCCATCAGCGCGGCACGTTCGGCGGGCGGCAGCCGGTCCAGGCCGGGCAGCACCGAGAGGTTGGTGCGCAGGCTGGTCAGCGGTGTGCGCAGCTCGTGCCCGGCGTCCTGCACCAGGCGGCGCTGGTTCTCCTTCGCGGTGGCGAGCCGGACCAGCATCCGGTCGAAGGCCCGGCCGAGCCGGCCCACCTCGTCCGTTCCGGCGGCGGGCACCGCGACGTCCAACCGCCCACTGGTGGCGACCAGTTCGGCCGCTTCGGTGAGCCGGACCAGCCGTCGGGTGATCCGTCGGGCGAGCAGCCGGCCGGCCCCGCCGGCGAGCACCGCGACGATCGCCACCAGGGCGACCGTACGGGTCCGCAGGGTGCTCAGCAGCTTCTCGGAGGGCCCGACCTGCTGGATGATCTGGACCGCCCCGCGCCGCCCGCCGAGCGAGACCACGCCGACCCGGTAGGCCTCGCGGTGCCGGTGGCGCAGCCCGATCGAGGTGCGGCCCGGCTGGTCGGCGTGGGCGAGCTCGTGGTCGGACGGGCTCGGCGGCAGGTCGAGCCGGGCGGTGCCGGGCAGCACCGCGCCGTCGGGGTCGAGCGACTGGGTGGTGACCCGGATCGGGCGGACCAGGTCGGCGCTCAGGCCGCTCGGGCCGGCGAAGTCGCCCGGGAAGAGGACCTCCCGCTGGACCTGCCGGCCGACGGAGTCGACGGCGGCGCCGAAGTCGGCGGTCTCGTCGTCCCGGATCAGCCGCGCGGCGGCGTCGTAGCCGAGTGCGCCGATCAGCACCGCGACCAGCGCGGCGATCGCGGCGAAGGCCAGCGCGAGGGTGGTGGGCAGGCCCGGGCGCGGCAGCCGGGGGAGGCGGCGGGCGGGGCGCGGGAACCGCGGGAACCGCAGGAACCGGGGGAGGTGGCGGGCGGGGCCGGTCACGGCTCGCGCAGCGTGTAGCCGACGCCGCGGACGGTGTGGATCAGCGGCACGAGGCCCGGACGGTCGAGCTTGCGGCGCAGGTAGCCGATGAACACCGCGAGGTTCTTCGAGCCGGGGCCGAAGTCGTAGCCCCAGATCTGCTCGTACAGGGTGGCCTGGTCGAGGACGGCGCCGGCGTGCCGGACGAGCAGCTCCAGCAGGTCGAACTCGGTGCGGGAGAGTTCGAGCTCCCGGCCGGCGCGCCAGGCCCGACGGGCCGGCGGCTCGACCCGCAGGTCGGCGACGGTCAGCGCCTCGGCGGCGGGCTCGGGCGGGTGGCGGCGCAGCAGGGCGCGCAGGCGGGCGAAGAGCTCGTCCACGTCGAAGGGCTTGACCAGGTAGTCGTCGGCGCCGGCGTCGAGGCCGGCGATCCGGTCGGGGACCTCCACCCGGGCGGTGAGCATCAGCACCGGGGTGCGGTCGCCGGCCGCGCGCAGCCGGCGGCAGACCTCCAGGCCGTCCGGCTCGGGCATCATCACGTCGAGCACCAGGACGTCCGGGCGCTGTTCGGCGTGGACGGCCAGGGTCTGGGTGCCGTCGGCGGCGACCCGCACCCGGTAGCCCTCCAGCATCAGGGCGCGGGCGAGCGAGTCGCGGATGGCCCGGTCGTCCTCGGCGATCAGCACGGTGTGCGTCATGGCGGAGATTCTCCCTGACGTGCTCACGGCGCTTCCGGTCGGGGCCGAGGTGTTCCGGGTCCGCTCCGCGGCCCTCCCCGACGGCCGCGGCTGTTGCGCGGTGCTTCGCGGGCGTACGGTGGCCGTACGGTGGCGCGCCGCCGGGTGGGCCGCCTGGTTCGAGTCGGCACGCCCTGCCGGAGGCCGCGATGGCAGACCGGATGGCCTTCTTCACCACCCCGCGCGCGGAGCGGGCGCGGCGGGACGCGCGGGAGCGCCTGGGGGACTGGCGGGAGGTGTACCGGCCGGGCGAACTGCTGCCGGTGGTGGGCGGGCAGGCGGGGCGGTGCATGGACTGCGGGCTGCCGTTCTGCCACCACGCCTGTCCGCTGGGGAACCTGGTGCCGGACTGGAACCGGCTGGTGGCGGAATCGGGGACGGGCCAGGAGCCGGGTACGGGTACGGGAACCGGGGCGGGTACGGGGGCGGACGCGGGAGCGGATTGGCGGGCGGCCGCGGCGCGGCTGCTGGCCACCAACAACTTCCCGGAGTTCACCGGGCGGCTCTGCCCGGCGCCCTGCGAGAGCGCCTGCGTCCTGGCGATCGACGGCGCCGCGGTGGCGATCAAGAACGTGGAGCTGGCGATCGCCGACCGGGCCTGGGAGGCGGGCTGGGACGGGCCCCGGCCGCCCGACCGCCCCGAGCGGGCCGCTGGGCGGCGGATCGCGGTGATCGGCTCGGGCCCGGCCGGGCTGGCCGCCGCCCAGCAACTGACCAGGGCCGGGCACGTTGTCACGGTGTACGAACGGGCCGACCGCGCGGGCGGACTGCTGCGGTACGGCATCCCGCCGTTCCGGCTGGAGAAGCACCGGCTGGAGCGCCGACTGGACCAGCTGCGGGCCGAGGGCACCGCCTTCCGCACCGGGGTGTGGGTCGGCCGGGACGTCCCGGGCGAGGAACTGCGATCGGGGTGCGACGCCGTGGTGGTCGCGGTGGGGGCGACCGCCTGCCGGGAGCTGGCGGTGCCGGGCCGGGACCTGTCCGGGGTGCACCAGGCGATCGACTACCTGACCTGGGCGAACCGGGTGGACGAGGGCGACCGCCCGGTCTCGCCGGTGTCCGCCGAGGGGCTGGACGTGGTCATCGTCGGCGGCGGGGACACGGCGGCGGACTGCCTGGGAACGGCGCTCCGTCAACGCGCCGCCACCGTCACCCAACTGGACATCAACCCCCGCCCGCCGCAGGACCGGGCCGCCGGACAGCCCTGGCCGGTGCACCCCAAGGTGTACCGGGAGACCACCTCGCACGAGGAGTCCGGCGCCGCGGAGGCCGGGCCCCGGGTGTTCGCGGCGACCACCGTCGGCTTCGAAGCCGGCCCGGACGGCCGGCTGGCCGCCGTCCGCTTCGCCGAGGCCGAACCGGCCGACCGCAGCCCGCGGACGGGCACCGAACGGAGCCTGCCCGCGCAGCTGGTGCTGCTCGCGCTGGGCTTCACCGGGCCGGAGCCGGACCGGCGGCTGTTCGCCCAGCTCGGCCTCGCCACCGGGCCGGCGGGCACCCTGGCCAGGGACGACGGCTTCGCCACGGAGGCGCAGGGCGTGTTCGTGGCGGGGGACGCCGGACGCGGGCAGTCACTGATCGTCTGGGCGATCGCCGAGGGGCGGGCGGTGGCGGCGGCGGTGGACCGCTACCTGCGCGGGTGGACGGAGCTTCCGGCGCCGATCCGGGCCTCGACGCGGGCGCTCACGGTGTGAGTCCGGGAGCACCCGCGCCGGGGCCGGGCGGCCGCGCCGGGGTGGCCGGGGCGGGGCGAGGGCGGGGCCGTCGGACCGGGTGTCAGAACAGCGGCAGGCGGCGGAGGAACGCGTCCTCGACGCCGTTGGTGTCCGCGGGGACGAGGGTGCCGTCGGAGGAGGTGAACACCACCGCGGTGCCGAGGGCGTCGGCGTACGGGGCGTGCGAGGGACCGGCGCTCTGCGCACCGTCGCCCGCCACGCTGACCCGCTCGGTGCGGCCGGTCCACAGGTCGTGCCGGAACACGTCCTCGGCGTTGTTGGTGTCGCCGGGGACGAGGTTGTCCGCCTCCGAGCTGAAGAGGACCCACCGGTCGTCCGCCGTGATCCGGCCGCCGTAGGAGCCGAGGGTGGTCGTCGTCCCGGGCAGGCCGGTGCTGACCAGGGTCTCGGTGCCCTGCTTCAGGTCGCGGACGTAGACCTCGAAGTGACGGTCCCACTGGGTGCCGCCGTGCAGGACCCAGGAGGAGTAGACCGCGTAGCGGCCGTCGGGGCTGATCGAGGGGTTGACCGCGCCCTTGTAGCCGCCGTCGCCGTCCGGGCTGGCCAGGCTCGTCCGCTCGGTGCGCAGGTCGCGGACGTACAGCGGGTAGGTGCGCGGCTTGAGGATCTCCGCGCGGGCCCCCGGCCGGAGGGCGGCCGCCGGGTGGAAGGAGTCGGCGACGAACTCCCGGTCGGAGCCGGCCCTGAGCTCGGCGACCGCGGCGGGGGAGAGGGCGCCGGCCCCGCCCGCGCCGAGGAGGTTGGTCGCCTTGGAGATGAAGACGACGGTGCTGCCGTCCGCGCTGATCTCCGGAGCGGAGGAGGAGGCGTCCGCCTCCTTGCCGTCGGCGCCGATGCTGACCAGGCGGGTGTCGCCGGTCCAGCGGTCGGTGACGTAGATGTTGCCGCCGAACCAGGTGACCGTGCCGGGGGCGAGGTCGCCGCGGTTGGACTGGTAGGCCACGTACCGGCCGTCCCAGCTGATCGAGGGGACGCCGGACAGCTTGCCGGTCTGCGGAACCCCCGTCCTTCCGACGCTGACCAGGCGGGTGTCGCCGGTCCAGCGGTCGTGGACGTAGACGTCCTCGGAGCCGCGGTTGGCACCGGGGGCGAGGTTGGTGGCGGTGGAACTGAACGCCACGTAGCGGCCGCTGCCGCTGATCGTGGCCTCGTAGGAGTCCCCGTCGGCCTGGACGCCGTCCGGGCCGGTGTCCACCCGCTCGGTGCGGCCGGTCCACAGGTCGCGGACGAAGACGTCCGACCTGCCGTTGGTGTCGCCGGGCACCAGGTCGGCGGCCTCCGAGGTGAAGACGGCGAAGCGCCCGTCCGCGCTCAGGCCGCCGGCCTGAGAGGCGCCGGTGGCCTGGGCCTGTCCGAGGCCGACGGAGACGCGTTCGGTGCGGGCAGCGCCCGGCAGGGCGGCCAGGCCCGCTCCGGTCGGGGCCGCTCCGGTCGGGGCCGCTCCGGTCGGGCCCGCCTGGGCGGGCACGGCGACGGCGGCGGCCAGTGCGGCGGCCGCGAGGACGCAGGCCGCGCGCAGCGGGCGGCGGATGAGGTTCATCTGGTTCCCTCCCCTGGGATCGGCCGTGCCGCGTCGGCGGTGGACGCCGAACTCCCCGGCGGCCGGCTCGGGGTGAGCCAACCGCCGGGCGGGGCGGTCGGTCAACGGGTGGGCGCCGGGAGCGGCGTTTTCCCGCCGGGGGAGCGCGGACGCGGTCGCATCGGGTACGTACGGTCTTTGCTACGATCCGGCGAAGCTGGTGTCAGGAGTTGTGCGTGTACGGGTCGGAGGGTGGGGACGTGGGTTCCGATGGGCGGGCGGTGACGTATGTCGAGGTTCGCTACACCCCGACGGACGCCGACTTCCGGGAGGCCTTCGCGGCGTGGGACCGGCACACGGCGGTCGGACGCCGGTCGCGGCGAGCCGTGTACACGGTGGCCGTCGGCGGGACGGCGGTTGCCGGACTGCTCGTCGTCCTCGGCGGGACGGTGCCGCTGCTGGTCGCCCTGCTGGTGGTGCTCGCGCTGCTCGTGGTTCTCGCGGTGCCCGCGACACGGGTGCGGCGGGTGACGAGGGCGGCGGCGGACAAGGGCGAGTTCAGGGTCCTGCTGGACGACGACGGGGTGGTCGTGAGCACCGAGGCCTCGGTCACCGAGTTCGCCTGGCCGGAGCAGCGGTACTACCTGGAGACGCCCCGGCTGTTCCTGCTGCTGAGCGGCAACGAGGAGGCGGGGGTGCTGACCATGCTGCCCAAGCGCGGGGTCGACGACCTCCGGGGGCTGGGGGAGCTGATCGACCGGCACGCGACGGCGCTCGTCCCGGACTGAGCGGTGGTTCCTGGGGCGGTCCCTGGGGCGGTCCCTTCGGGGGGCCGGTGCGGCCGGGGCGTGGGGCGCGTCACGGGGTGGGCTCCGCCGGGGCCGGCCCGGTGCGGTGCGCCCGCCGGTCGTAGCGCCAGAGCGCGGGGATCGCGGCGGACAGCGCGGCCGAGCTGCCGAGGCAGAGCAGGCCGCCGGTGCGCAGGGCCGCCCGGATGCCCTGGCGGGCGGCGAGCCCGCCCGCCCGCAGGTCGCCCAGGGCCGGCCCGGCGGAGCCGATCAGCATCTCCAACCCGGCGGCGCGGCCCCGGAGTTCGTCCGGAATGGACTGGTTCCAGATGGCGCTGCGGAAGGTGTCGCCGATCCAGTGGGCACCGCCCGCGACGGTCAGGCAGAGCAGGACGGCCCACAGGCCCGGGGCGAACGCGGCCGCCGCCGTCGCCGCGCCGACCAGGGCGGCGGAGAACAGGACGAGTCGGCCGTGCCGGTGGACCCGCTCCGCCCACCCCCCGGTCGCGGCGGCGATCAGGCTGCCGACCGCGCCGGCCGAGTAGAGCAGGCCGAGCGCCCAGGTGGCGTCCAGGTCCGCGGCCAGGAACGGGAAGAGCGCGGTGGGCAGGGCGAAGACGGTGGCCGTGAGGTCGGCCAGGTAGGTGCCGATCAGGTCCGGGCGCCGGGCCGCGTACCGGGCGCCGTCGAGGAACTCGGTGAGCTGCGGCACCTCGGCGTCCCGCTCCGAGGGGACCGGCCGGACCCGGGCGAGCAGGGCGATCGAGAGCAGGAAGGTGCCGAGGTCGACCAGGTACGCCGCCGGGACGCCGGCGGTCGCGATCAGCAGGCCGGCCGCCGCCGGGGCCGCCACGCCGCCGATGCTCCAGCGCAGCGAGAGCAGGGAGCCGGCCGCCACCAGCTGGTCCTGGGGCACCAGCCGGGGGACCATCGCCTCGACCGAGGGCTGCTGGACGCCCTGGAGCGCCGCCGCCACCCCGGCGGCGACGTACAGCGGCCAGACGGCGGGGGTGCCGAGCAGCGCGTTGGCCAGCAGCAGGGCGCTGAGCGCGGCCAGGGCGACCTCGGTGACCAGGGCGACGGTGCGGCGGTCGGCGCGGTCGGCGAGGACGCCGCCGTAGAGGCCGAACAGGACGGTGGGTACGAGTTCGACCGCGCCGACCGCGCCCACGGCCAGCGGCGAACCGGTGAGGTCGGCGATCTGGAGCGGGATCGCCGTCATGGTGAAGATCGAGCCGAGCAGGGTGACGGTGCCCGAGGCCCAGGTCAGCCGGAAGTCGCGGGAGGACCGCCAGGGCGCGGTGTTCGGCAGCAGTCGGGACCGGCGGCGGTCCGTTCCGGGGGCGGTGTTCGGTCCGGAGGTGCTGTCCGTACCGGGCGTCGGGCTCGGTCCGGCGATCGGGTCCGTTCCGGAGGTCGGGTTCGGTCCGGAGGTCATGAGGGGTGGGATCCCTTCGCGGCCGTCGGTGTCGCGACGGCTCTCCTTATCGCTGATAAATTCCAGCTCGGGAACTTATCGGCGATAAGGTGGATCTGGCAAGCGGACGACCCAGGAGGCCGATCGGATGGCGCTGAAGCGCGACGAGGTGGTGCGCACGGCGCTGCGCCTGCTCAACGAGGAGGGCATCGACGGGCTGACCACCCGGCGGCTCGCCCGCGAACTCGGCGTCCAGTCACCGGCGTTGTACTGGCACTTCAAGAGCAAGCGGGAACTGCTCGACCTGATGGCCGAGGCGATGCTCGCCGAAGCCCTCCCGCCCGACCGCGACCCGGACCCGGCGCACTGGCCCGAGTGGATCGCCGCCGACGCCCGCGCCAAGCGCAACGCCCTGCTCGCCTACCGCGACGGCGCCCGGGTGCACGCCGGAACCCTCCCGACCGAGGACGAACTCCCGGCGGTCGAGGCCCAGTTGAGCGCCCTCTGCGGAGCGGGACTGCGCCCGCGAACGGCGCTGCGCCTGCTGCTGACCGTCGACCGGTACATCATGGGCTGGGTCACCGAGGAGCAGGCCTGGCGACAGGACTCCGCGGGCCGCGACCGGCCGCCGTTCCCGGACGAAGCACTGCGCGAACTGCCCTTGCTGCGCGAGGCGGTCGACGTCCTGCGGATGACCGACCACGACGCCGACTTCGAGTACGGGCTGCGGGTGCTGATCGAGGGGTTCAGGACGGAGATCGCGCGGGAGGCGGCGCAGAGCGCCCCGGCGCCGGACCGGGCCTCGGGGGCCACTCGTCCGATGGACTAGCGTGACCCCATGACCACCCTTGACCCCCGCAGCACGGCCCTGGTCCTGATCGACCTGATGGACCGGATCGTCGCCAACCCGCTCGCGCCGCGCACCGGTTCGGAGGTGGTGAAGGCCTCGCTGGAGCTGGCCCGGGAGTTCCGGGCGGCGGGCGCGCCCGTGATCGCGGTACGGGTCGAGCGGCCGAACGTGACCGAGCAGCCGCCCGGGAGCGGGCTGCCCGCGGAGGTCGCGGCGGCGGCCGACGAGGTCGTGGTGAAGCGCACCATCGGCGCCTTCCAGGGCACCGGCCTGGACGAGCTGCTCCGGGCGCGGGGCGTGGAGACCGTGGTGTTCGCCGGGATCGCGACCAACCTCGGCGTGGAGTCGAGTGCCCGGGCCGCCTGCGACCACGGGTACCGGCTGGTGTTCGTCGAGGACGCGATGGCCGCGCTCACGGCGGAGGAGCACCGGGCTTCGGTGGAGCTGGACTTCCCGCGCCTCGGCGAGGTCGTCGCGGCCGCGGACGTGCGGCTGGGGTGAGCCGGCGGGGCGGGTCGCCGCCGGTGCGGCGGCGAGCCGCTACGGCCGGGCGAGGCGGAGGGCTTCGCGCAGCCGTCCGTCCGAGGCCGTGAGCAGGCGGGCGGCGGTGGACGCGTCCACGTCCGCGAGCAGGGACAGGATCGCGTCCTTGGCCCGGCCGCCGGTCGCGGTCAGGGCGCGGTCGACCGCGGCCTCGTCGGCGCCGGTCGCCTCGGCGACGATCCGTCGGGCGCGGTCGCGCAGCTTGTCGTTGGTGGCACGGAGGTCGACCATCAGATTGCCGTACGTCCGGCCGAGCCGGACCATCACGGCCGTGGAGAGCAGGTTGAGCACCAGCTTCTGGGCCGTGCCCGCCTTGAGCCGGGTCGATCCGGCCAGCACCTCCGGGCCGACCTCCACCTCGATGCCCAGCTCGGCCGCGGCCGAGAGCGCCGAGCCGCGGTTGCACGCCAACCCGACGGTCAGCGCCCCGGCCGCCCGCGCGGCACGGACGGCGGCCAGCGGATAGGGCGTCCGGCCGGACGCGGAGACGCCCACCAGGGTGTCGGCGGGGGTGAGGGCGAGCGCGGCCACGTCGGCCTCGGCGAGGTCGGTGCGGTCCTCGGCGCCCTCGGCCGCCGCGGTGACGGCCGAGCGCCCGCCCGCGATCAGACCGACGACCCGCGCCGGATCGGTGCCGAAGGTCGGCGGGCACTCGACGGCGTCCAGCACACCGAGCCGTCCGGCCGTCCCCGCGCCGGCGTAGACCAGCCGGCCACCACGCGCCATCCGGGCGGCCACGGCGTCGACCACGGCGGCGATCCGCTCCAACTCCCCGGCGACGGCGACCGGAACCGTGCGGTCCTCGGCGTTCATCAGGCGGAGCAGCTCGACGGTGGGCAGTCGGTCGATCGCGGCCCAGTCGGGGCGGACGGTCTCGGTCGCGGGTACGGCGTCCCGGCTCATGCGCCCGCCCCGCTCCGCCCGGCAGGGGCCTGTGCCCGCGCGTACCCGTCGACGATCCGCCCCCGGCCTCCGGCCGGGGGTGTCCCCGTGCTTCGCTCACTCATGCGGCGAGCCTCCCCGGGTGCGGGGCGTCCGAATCCGGGCAAGCGTGGGGGAGGAGGTGAAGGCCGTGGAACCGACCGTTGCCGAACTCCTGGACCGGTTCGGCCGCACCTACGCGGAGGAGGCCGGGATCACGCTGCGCGACAAGCCCTCGCCGCTCTACCGGCTGCTCGTCCTGACCGTGCTGTGCTCGGTGCGGATCGGCGCCGGCACCGCCACGGCGGCGGCCCGGGAGCTGTCGGCCGCCGGACTGCGGACCCCGCGCGCGATGGCGGACGCCCGGCGCCGGACGCTGATCGCCGCCCTGGGCCGGGCCCACTACGTGCGCTACGACGAGAGCACCGCCACGGCGCTCGGCCAGGGGGCCGGGCTGCTGCTCGACCGCTGGCACGGCGATCTGCGGCGGCTGCGGGAGGAGGCCGGGGGCGATTCGGAGCGGATCGGCGAGCTGCTCCGGGAGTTCCCCCGGATCGGGCCGGTCGGCGCCGGGATCTTCCGGCGCGAGGCGCAGGCGGTCTGGCCCTCGCTGCGGCCGTACGTCGACGAGCGGGCGCTGGCGGAGGCCCGGACGCTCGGGTTGCCGGGCGAACCGGACGGGCTGGCGGCGCTGGTCGGGCCGGGGGACCTGGCCCGGTTGGCGGCGGCGCTGACCAGGGCGAGCCTGGCGCACGTGGGGGCCGGGTGGGGGGTGGGTCGGCCCGGTGCCGGGTGAGGGCCCGGCGGTCCGAGAGGGTGCGTGCCGGGTCAGGCCATCCAGAAGAAGACCGCCGTCATCCGCCGCTCGGCCAGGTCGGTGCCGTAGTAGCCGGTGGCGCTGTGGATCAGGTTGGCGTGGTAGAGGAGCAGCTGGTTGTAGCGGTTGGGGACGCGGACGTCCTCGGTGAAGTGGTCGGCCGGTACGTGGCGGGTGCCGAGCGCCTCGACCAGGTTGTTGTGCGGGGCGTTGACCAGGTTGCCGCCGAGGCGGCCGCCGGGGAACTGCTGGCGGTAGAAGCTGGTGCCGGCGTCCTTGGGGGCGCCGGGGCTGAGGTAGAGGACGGCGGCGTAGCGGCAGAGCGCGCGGGAGTCGGTGTGCGGGCGGGACTCCGACTCCCCGGCGCCGACGACCTGGACGCAGTTGTGGTTGAGGGTGCCGCCGCCCGGGGTGCTCTGCACCCAGAGCCGGGAGGCCCCGGTGGCCTTGCGGACCTGCGACTCGACCCGGGCCAGCTCCTCGGGTTCCAGGCCCGGCATGGTGCGCAGTCCGGGCCAGGTCTCGGGGCGGTGCGGGTAGCCCTCGGTCCAGTCCCCGCGGGCCAGGCAGCGCTCCCGGACGGCGTCCGGGTCCGGCAGCACGTTGTCCAGGACCCAGTAGTCCCGTCCGCGGGTGGGCTTGCGGTAGGGCAGGACCGGCAGGGTGGTGGGCCTGATGGGCTGTGAGGGCATGGGCCGACCATAGAGGCGGTGATCGTCAACCTTCTGCCGTGAGCAGGTCAACCTTTCGTCAAGGGTGACCAGGCCCGGGACCCGGCCGGGGCTCCGGTGCGAACCCGCTGCGACTTCACGTGGACAGAGCCACTCGTCCTCCGGTTGGCCGCCCGAAGCCTTCCGGGACGGCCAACCAGGCGTACCTTCGACGCCTTCCCGAACAGGCCTGCGGGGTCTGTCTTCAAACCCCCGCCTGCGGGCCGACGAGAGGCCCTAGCCGGTGCGGAGGGCGAGGGTCGGGGAGAGACGGGAGGCCCGGACGGCCGGGTAGAGGCCTGCCACCGTCCCGATGAGCAGGGTGGCGGCGAAGCCCCCGGTGACGGCCCACAGGGGGACCACCCAGGGCAGGTCGCCCGAGACGGCGAAGGCGTAGGTGGCGGCCGCGCCCAGGGCCACGCCGGCCAGCCCGCCCAGTCCGGAGAGCAGGAGGGACTCCGTCACGAACTGGAGACGGATCTGGCCCCTGGTGGCGCCCAGGGAGCGGCGCAGTCCGATCTCGTGGCGCCTCTCCAATACCGAGATGATCATCGTGTTGGCGACCCCGACGCCGCCGACCAGGAGCGCCACCCCGCCCAGCCCGAGCAGGAGGTCGGTGAACGCCCCCTCGGTGGCGGCCTTGGCCTGGAGCGCCGAGGAGGGGTCGGTGACCTGCACGTTGTGCGGGTTCTGCGGGTCGACGGTGCGCGGGATCAGCTCGCGGACCGCGCCGACCGTCCGGTCCGTCGACCGTTCGTAGATCTGGGTCGGATGGCCGTCGAAGCCCAGCAGCGCGCCGGCGCCGTCCCAGCCGACCAGCGCGGCCCGCTCGATCTCGGGAGCCAGCGGCAGCGGGTCGAGGATGCCGATGACGGTGAAGTACCGGCCGCCGATGTGGACCTGCTGACCGGGGGCGGTGATGCCCAGGCGCTGGGCCGCGACGTGTCCGAGCACCGTCGACGGATAGCGCCCGTTGGCCTCGTTGAGCCAGGTGCCCGAGCCGACCGCGCCGCGCACGACGTCCAGCAGTCCTTCGGTGGCGGCCTTCACGGTGATGCCGCCGGTTTCGTCACTGGGGATCTTCTCGCTGCGCCTGACGGACTGCGCCAGGTCACCGGTCGCGCCGACCTGCTCGACCCCGGGGACGCGGCTCAGCATGCCGATCGACTCCTCGGGCAGCTTCACCTTCTCGCCGAACAGCCCCTGGCCGGGGGAGGCCACCAGCATGTTGGTTCCCAACTGGTCGAGCTGCCTCAGGAGTTGGGCCTTACTGGAGGAGGAGATGCCGACCACCGCGATCATGGTGGCGATGCCGATGGCGATGCCCAGCGCGGACAGCACCACCCGCAGCGGCCGGGTGCGCAGGCCGGCCGATCCGACGTGGAGGACGTCACGGGGGCCGAGCCGGGCCGGGGAGAGCCGGGTGCGGCTCATCGCTCCCAACCCCGATCGGCCGGTTCGGCGGCGCCGGTGCGCAGATCCGCCACGACGCGACCGTCGCGGACACGGACCTGGCGCGGCAGGCTGTCGGCGATCTCGCCGTCGTGGGTGATCACCACGATGGTGGCACCCTCGGCGTTGAGGTCGTGCAGCAGCTCCATCACCGCTTCGCTCGAGGCGGAGTCCAGCGCGCCGGTCGGCTCGTCGGCCAGCAGCAGGTCCGGCTCGCCGACCACCGCCCGGGCGATGGCCACCCGCTGCCGCTGGCCGCCCGACAGCTCGTGCGGACGGTGGTGCATGCGGTCCGCGAGCCCGACCCGCTCCAGGGCCGCGGCCGCGCGCCTGCGGCGCTGGGCGCGCGGCAGGCCCGAGTAGAGCAGGCCCTCGGCGACGTTGTCCTGGGCGCTGACCCCGGCCACCAGGTGGAAGGACTGGAAGACGAAGCCGATGTGCCGGGCGCGCAGTGCGGACAGCCGGCGGTCGGAGAGGGCGGCGACGTCGTGGCCCGCCAGGGTGACGGATCCGGCGCTCGGCCGGTCCAGGGTGCCGACGATGTGCAGCAGGGTGGACTTGCCCGACCCCGAAGGGCCGACGATGGCGAGCAGTTCGCCGCGTCCGACGCGCAGGTCCACGCCGTGCAGCGCCACGACCCCGCCCGGATACTCCTTGGTGACCTGGTTCAACTCGACCACGGCGCTCATGACTTGGGCACCCCGACCTTCATTCCCTCGGCCAGGCCGGTCCCGCTGACCTCGACCCGGCCCTGTCCGAACATGCCGAGCTCGACCGGGACTTCGCGCACCTTCCCGTCCTCCACGACCTGGACGCCGAAGCCCCCGCCGGACAGTGCGAGCAGTGCGTTGACCGGTACCGTGAGCACGTCCTTGCGGACCTCTCCTTCGAGCTCGACGGTGACCGGCGCCTGGTCGAAGCCCTCCGCCTGCCCCGGGTCGTCGAAGAGCACCCGGGCGGTGATCCTGGCGGGCTTGTCCTGGGAGCCCTGCTCCTTGCCGTCCTCGCCGACGGTGCGGTCGACGGAGGCGACCTTGCCCTTGGCCCTGCCGCCGCCGGGCAGGTCGACCTCGACCCGGGTACCGGGCTTGGCGAGGTCGGCCCGGGAGACCTCGATCTTGATCTGCACCTGCCGCTCGGAGCCGGTGGTGGTGAGGACCGGCTTGCCGGGAGCGGCCTGGTCGCCGACGGCCGCATCGTTCTTCTTGATCCGCACCGGACCGGGCGAGAAGGCGATCTGCTCGGGGCCGATCTCGCCGGTCCGGGCCAGACCGTGGGCCTTCTGCCAGCGCTTGACCGCTTCTGCGGTTCCGGGGGTGAACTCCTCGTCCGCGGCCAGCCCCTTGCCGTAGCCCAGGTCGCGGAGGTTCTCCTTCAGCTGTCCGACGTCCGGCCCCTTGTCGCCGGTCTTCATCGTCCGGTACACGGGGCGCTCGCCGTCCATGAGCCGGACCTTCCGGCCGTCGACCTCGTAGAGAACCCCGTCGCGTTTCACCACCGCGCCGGCCTCCGGGAGCCAGGTGAGGGTGCCCGGCACACCGGCGTTGAGCCGGCGCTCCTCGGCATAGCCGAGGGTCCCGTCCACCTGGGTCCGGCTGCTCAGGTCCTGTCGTTCCACCGAGCCCGTGCTCGGCGGCAGCCCGCCGGTGCGGTCCGTGCCGGCGCTGCTGACGCCGCCGGTCTGCGAGAGGGCCGTGACCCCGCCCACCAGCGAGACCGAGGTGACCAGCGCGGCGATCAGGTACGTTCGGCGGCCCCGCCCGCGCTCACTCCGCATTCTGACCACTGCACGCCTTGTTCGCCTTGTCGAACCTGTCCTTCTCGGCGCCCTCCGGGACCTTCATCGCCTGTCCCGACATCGCCGAGTCGCCGTCGAACTTCGGATCCGGCATGTCCACACCGTTACCGCGCATGCACCGGGCGAATTCGAGGGCCCTGTCCTTGTCGGCCTGGGACATCTTCGTGCCGCCCGAGCCGCCGGCTCCCCCGCAGGCCTTGAGGGCCTCCGCCATCTTGTCCTGGCCGCCCTCGAGGACCAGGCCCCGTGGGTCCTGGCCCGGCTCCGGCTCCTTCACCTGGGCGCCGTGTTCGCGCAGGCACTTGCGGTGCTCGTAGGCCCGGTCCGCCGCCGCGCCCTTGCCCGACGAGTCCGAGCCGCCGCCCCCGCCCGTGCCCGCGGCGCCTCCGCCGCAGGCCGCGGTGAACAGCGCCATCCCCGCCACCAGCACGGCCGCCGCGCCGTACCTGTGGTTCCGCATGTGGTTCCGCATGGAATTCCTCCGTGTCCGATTGCGAGTGACCGACCACCGTGTCCGATACCGGGTGACCGACCACGCAGAGGCTGGCACGCACCCGCATTTCGCCGCTGTCAGCCGAGACCTTTACGGCAACGAAAGGTGGTTCTCAGGTACACCTGATGTCATGCGTGTACTGATCGTGGAGGACGAGGAATTCCTGGCGGACATGATCGCCGAGGGATTGCGGCGCGACGCCCTGGCCGTCGACGTCGTGTACAACGGCGCCGACGCGCTGGAGCGGCTGCGCTTCACGGACTACGACGTGCTCGTGCTCGACCGCGACCTGCCCGGAGCGCACGGCGACGAGGTGTGCCGGAGCGTCGTCGAGCAGCGGTTGCTGACCCGGGTCCTGATGCTCACCGCCGCCGGCACCGTCCGCGACCGCGTCGACGGCCTGGACCTGGGCGCGGACGACTACCTCACCAAGCCGTTCGCCTACGAGGAACTGCTGGCCCGGGTACTGGCGCTCGGCCGCCGCACCCACCCCGCCCTTCCGCCGGTCCTCGAACGTGCGGGCATCACCCTCGACACCGCTCGCCGCCAGGCCTTCCGGGAGGGCCGCTACCTCGCCCTGTCCCGCAAGGAGTTCGGCGTACTGGAGGCGCTGATGCAGGCCGAGGGCGCCGTGGTCAGCGGTGAGGACCTGATCGAGCGGGTGTGGGAGCGGAACATGGGATACCGCACCAACGCGGTCCGGGTCGCCCTCAGCAAACTCCGCGCCAAGCTCGGCGAGCCCTCGGTCATCGACACCGTGCCCGGCCACGGCTACCGCATCGGCGTCCCGGCATGAGGCGCTCCGCCCCGGTCGGCCCGAACCGCCCTCCACTGCCCGGCCGACCACGCCCGCGGCTGCCGGGCGGGGAGCGGGGCCGGCTGACCATGCTCTACGGCGGGCTGCTCGTCCTCGCCGGGGCCATGCTCATCGTCCTGGTCAACTTCCTGGTCCGGGAGGGTCTGTACACCTCGATCAGCACGGCCGTCGCCGTCGAACCGCGACTGGCCACACTGGCGACCCCGGACCCCGCCGCGGCGAAAACCCTCACGGTGGGAACCGCCGCACCCGCGAACGCTCCACCCGGAACCACCCCCGCCGACGGCGGACAGTCCCACTTCCAGGCCGTCAAGGTCGTCACCCAGGCCGCCGAGCAGGCCGCCCAGAACCAGCTGCTGACCGTCTCCCTGATCGCTCTGGCCGCCTTCGCCGTCATCTCGATGGCACTGGCCTGGTGGATGTCGGGACGGGTGCTGCGCCCGGTGGCGGTGATCACCAACACGGCGCGGCGGCTCTCGGGCGAGAACCTGCACGAGCGGATCGCCCTCGACGCACCCCCGGGCGAACTCAAACAGCTCGCCGACACCTTCGACGCCATGCTCGACCGCATGGAGCAACTGGTGGGCGCGCAGCAGCGGTTCGCAGCCAACGCCGCACACGAACTGCGGACTCCGCTCGCGGTTCAGCGGGCCGCGGCCGAAATCGGGCTGGCCACCGATGACCCGGCCGCCGTCGCCCGGATCCGCCGCAAACTGATCGAGGTCTCCGAGAGCAGCGAACGGCTCATCGAGGGCCTGCTGCTGCTGTCCGTCTCCGACCAGAGGCTGGACCACCGCGAACCGGTCGCACTGGACCAGCTGGCCCGCGCGGTGGCCGCCGAGTGCGCCGCCTCGGAGGAAGCCCGGGCGAACCGCGTCACCGTCCGAACCGACACCGCCCCCGTGTCCGTCGAGGGTGATCCGGTGCTGCTGGCACACCTGGTACGCAACCTGGTCGGCAACGCCCTGCGCCACAACCACGACGGCGGCCGGGTCGAGGTCGGCGTGCGCGACGGCGTCCTGGAGGTCGGCAACACCGGCCCCCAGGTGCCGCCGGAGACGGTCCCCTACCTCTTCGAGCCCTTCCGCCGCCTGCAGGAGCGTCGACACGGCCCGCGTGAGGGCGCGGGCCTGGGCCTGTCCATCGTCGCCTCCATCGCGCGTGCCCACCACGCCGACGTCACCGCCGTCCCCGGCAGCACGGGCGGACTGCGGGTCCGGGTCGAATTCCCCACGACCTGATCCGGCTGCCGGGGGCACCAGTACGTCCTTCGAACGGAGCCCGCACCGGACGGCCCCTGAACAGCGGGCCCGCAGCCTGCCCGCGGCCGCGCGATGTCCGCGACCCCGGGCCCGGTGACGCCCGCAGGAGCGCGCGCACCACCGGCAGCTGCGTCACGAGCGCGCGTTCTACGCGTTCGGGTCCCACTCCGCGAGCTGCTCCATCGGCTCGGTGCTGCCGGTGTTCTCCAGGCTGTCGAGCGGGACGCGATCGTAGAAGTAGAGGACCAGTTCGCTCGCCGCGCCTCGCATCACCATGTCGCCCGGCTCCGCGTCGGCGGCGAGGTCGTCGCAGCGGACACCGTCGGCGTCGAGGGTCAGGCGCCAGGAGCGGCCCTCGGTCGCGTGCAGGTCGATGGTCGCCGGTTTGAACGGCCAGGGGACGGTCGTCGCCGAGACGGTCGTCAGGAACTCGTCGACGCCCTCGACCGCGACGTCCGTCGGCAGCGGCTGTGCGGCGCCCAGGACGAGCTGGACGTCGTAGGTGTGGACGGCTATCTCCTGGATCTGGTGCCGGGCCAGGGCTCCGCTGGTCTCCGGGGCCTGCGAGCGGCCCCACCAGGTCCAGCAGCCGCGGTCCGGGCCGGCCTCGCGCAGCGCGTCGAGCATGAGCTCGGTCGACTCGGCGAGCCAGGCGTCCAGGGCTTCGCGGTCGCGGGGCGCGGTCGGGGCGCCCTTCGGGGACGTCTTCGCCGGGGGCTCGGCGCCCGGGCCCGCCGCGACGATGGCGGCCTGGCGGCGGCGGCCGTCGCCGAGGTGCTGCACCAGTTCGCGCAGCGTCCAGTCCGGGCAGGTCGGGACCTGGACGTCGAGGTCGGGGGCGGCCGCGATCGCGGCGCGGAAAGCGGCCGACCGGTCCTCGATCAGCCGCAGGACCTCGGGAAACTCCACAATGTTTTGCACGCCGGTTGTCTATCACGGCGCTCCGGCCGTCTGATAGCGATTTTGTCGGGCGACGACGACCGAAGCCCCTGCACGGGCGGCTCCCCAGTCCACTCCTCCATCGCCTCCTCCATCGTCTCCTCCATCGCCACGAAACGAGTCCGGCCCCACCGCACACGCGATGGGGCCGGAACCTGAAAGACCGTCAGCGGGCCTCCAGGACAAGCGGGCCGGGACGCCCCGGCTACGCCTTGGTACAGGTCAGGTCGGCCTCCGGCAGGCGTCCGCCGGCCAGGTAGGCGTTGACCGCGTCGTCCACGCACGCGTTGCCGTACGTCCCGTAGAGCCCGTGCTGGTCGGCGCCCCGCAGGGTCAGCAGCCGGGAGCCGGGCAGCAGCCCGTGCAGCGCGACGCCGTCCCGGTAGGGGGTGCGCGGGTCCCCGGTGGCGGAGAGGATCAGCGCCGGGGCGTCGCGGCGCACCTCGGTGGGCGCCTCGCGCGGGGGGTCCAGGAAGGCGCACGGGGAGATGTTGTCGAGCAGCGGGCCGGACAGCGGGTACCGGGCGCGGTCGCGCTCGATCCGGCGCCAGTAGTCCTCCGGGTCGCGCGGCGCCGTACCGTCCGCGCACAGGATGGCCTGCGAGATGCTGCCGGCCTGCGACCCCTGCGGGGTGAAGAGGAAGCGCAGCATGGCGGTGATCCCGTCCGAGGGGGTGACCGGCCGGCCCGACGCGGCCTCGGCGAGCGTCGCCACCAGCTCGGCGAGGCCCGCCCGATCCGCGTCGGAGTCGCCCGCGAGGTTCATGAACACCACCATCGGCACCCGGGTGTCGTCGAGCTCGAAGGCGTCCGCGCCGGCGCCGACCACGAGCGGGCGCGCCGCGGCCGCCCGGACCGTGCGCAGCACCCCGGCGACCACGTCCTCGCGGGTGCGGCCCAGCCCGTAGGTGTCGTGGCGGGCCGCCGCCCAGTCCGCCCAGTCGGCGAACGCCCGCTCGTTCTCCGGAGCCATGTTGGGGAGCAGCGCCGGCCCGGCGTGGGCCGGGTACAGCGCGCTGTCCAGGACCACCCGGTCGTAGCGGCCGGGGAACATCTGGGTGTACACCGTGCCGAGGTAGGTGCCGTACGAGAGGCCGAGGTAGGAGATCCGCCGCTCGCCGAGCGCGCCCCGCACCACGTCCATGTCCCGGGCCGCGTCGCGGGTGCTCGCATGCGGCAGCAGGTCCCCGGCCGCCGAACGGCACCGGGTCGCGAGGTCCCGCTGGAGGGCGACCTGGCGCTCGAAGGAGGCCCGGCCGGTCCCGGCGGAGGTGATGCTGAAGCCGATCGGCCAGCCGCAGTCGAGGGGGGCGCTGCGGCCGACGAAGCGCGGGTCCAGCCCGACGATGTCGAAGCGGGCGGCGGTGTCCTTCAACGCGGCGTGCACCCGCGGCGGCGCACCGAGCGTCGGACTGCCGGGGCCGCCGTCGTTGAGCAGCAGCGTGCCGATCCGGTGGCGGGTGTCGGTGGCCTTGATCCGGGAGAGCGCCAGCGTGACGGTGCGTCCGCCGGGGGCGCCGTAGTCGAGCGGCACGGTGACCTCCGCGCAGCGGGCGCCGGCCCGTTCCAGCGCGGCGCCCTCCTCGTCCTGCGGGCCCTGGACGCAGCTGTGCCAGTCCGGGCGCTGCTGGTAGTAGCGGTCGAGCCCCTGAGGAACGCCGGCGGCCTGTGCGGCGGCTTCTGCCGGTGCGGTGGCGGCGGCCGCGGTCAGGCCGGCCACGAGGGCGAGAGCGGCCGCGGCGGCGCGGCGGCGGAGGTAGGTCAAGACGTCTCCTCGGCGGTGCGGGGCCCGGTCCGGGCGCCTCCGTACAGGACGCGTGCGGGGCAAACAATATGACGGTCAGTCGGAAAAAGCTTCGCTGACGACGAAGCCGGGCGGGCGTAGCGGCGGGATCAGGTTTGCGGCGCAGGCGCGGGTGCGGGTGCGGGTGCGGGTGCGGGAGCGGGAGCGGGAGCGGTACGGGCGCGGAGCAGCAGCGCCAGCCCCAACGCCAGGTCGACGGCCACGTCCAGCGCCCGCAGCCAGTCGGCCGTCTTCCCGGGCGAGTAGACCTCCAGGTAGTCGGCCAGCGCGTGCAGCAGCACCAGCGGCCAGACACTCCCGATGTACAGCCGCGCGCCGCACAGGAAGAAGCCGAACGCGCCGGCCTCCAGCACCTGCCACAGCGTGTTGCCCAGGGGCGCGTCGAAGAACAGCCAGTTGTCGAGGTGCCCGACCCCGAACAGCACCGCCGTCAGCGTCCCCGCGCGCACTGGGCCGAGCGGCCGTGCGACCTCCAGCACCAGCGCCCGGCTGCTCAGCTCCTCGCTGACCCCGATGGCGAGCATCAGCACCACCCCGCCCGCCAGGGCCGCCGTGCCGCCCTCGACCCCGGGCAGCGCCGCCAGCCCCGCCAGCACCGTCACCGGCAGCAGCACCGGCCAGCGCGCCATCACCCCTGGGCCCGCCACCCCGCCGGCCGCCAGCAGCCCCCGGGTCCGGAGCAGCGCCAACACCACCGCCGCGCCCGCCAGATTGACCACGGTCGGCCCCAACTGCGGGAACCACCCCGGATCCAACGGCGGCAGCACCTTCGCCACCACCACGATCGTCGCCTGCCAGACGACCGCGACCCCGACCGCCCCCGCCACCGGATGCCGGCGCACCTGGCTCCCCCACCGCGTCAACACAGCTCGATGGTAGGCACGACACCGTCAAGTCGACGTCAGGTCCTTCGAGTTGGGCCTACAAGTGTGCTGATGGCCTTTCAGGTTCCGGCCCCATCGCGTGTGCGGTGGGGCCGGACTCGTTTCGTGGCGACGGGGGAGTGGGCCGGGGATCCGGTCGGGGATCCGGTCGGGCCGGACGTCCGGGAGACGGGCCGGGAGCCGATCCCGGCGGGGAGTGTGTTCGCGTTCCTGGCCGAGCACCGGGAGACGCTGTTCCCGGGCTCGATGTTCGCGGACGTGTACCCGTCGAGGAACGGCCGGCCGAACACGGCGAGGTGGTACGCCACTACGTCGTGCACAACGCGGAGGAGGAGGGCGAACGAAGACCGGTCCGACTGTTCCCCGGCGTGCCGGGCCGAGGGGCCGGGCCGCGGGACGGCGCCTGGCCGGGCGCCCTTCGACGGGGCTCGGCCCGGCCTCCCGCGCGGGGGAGGCCGGGCCCTTCGGCTCGCGGTGGGGGTGTGCGGTGTCAGCGTGCGTCGCGCAGGAAGACGGACCGCTCGACGGACTGGTGGCCGTTCGACGCCGCGCTCACCCGGATGTCCACGTCGGTGCCGTACTTCGGGGCCTCCTTGAACGTGGCCCGGAAGGTGTACTCGACCGTGTTGCCGTCGCGGACGCCCGGAACGTTCGGGTCGACCGTGACCAGGCCGCAGTCGTCCTTCAGCTCGACCGGCTTCCACACGTCGCCGACCCGGGCCTCGACCGTGACGTCGTTCGGGGTCAGCGCGTCGGAGCTCCACACGGCCACCCGGGGGCGCAGACCCGTGGTGCCGTCGGGCGAGGAGACCCGGAAGCTGAACGGGATCGGGTCCGTGGTGACCACGCCCTTGGCCGGCGGCATCACCGAGAGCATCTGCGGGCTGTGGCTGTCGACGACCGTGGCGTTCAGCTCGGCCTTCGCCATGTCGCGGTAGTCCCTGGAGTGCGGCACGGGGGCGTCCGCCTCGATCGTGATCCGCCCCGGACGGTTGGCCAGGGACAGCCGCATCCGGTACTCGACGGTCCGGCTCTGGCCGGCGGCCAGGGTGAAGGCCGCGTCGTCGGCGGTGCCCGCGTAGTCCATCCCGCCGCCCTGGCTGAGGTGGTCGAGCTTCTTCCAGCCGGAGGCGTCCTTGCGCTCCAGGGTGCCCTGCGCCATCGCGAGCACCATGGTGCAGGGCGCGCCCTCGTACTGCTGGGTCGCCACCACGGGGGCCACGCTGCGGGTGCCGGTGGCGTCGTTGTTCTTCCAGGTGACGGTGAAGGGGACCAGGTCGTTCAGCCCGATCTTCCCGCCCTCGTGCAGGCCGCCGAAGGTGATGCCGATGCCGCTTCCGCTTCCGCCGGACTGGGCGGGGGCCTTCGGCGCGGCCGGCTTGGCCGGGGCCTTCGCGGCGGCCTTGACGTCGGTCCTGGCGGCCGCGGCCGCGGGGGCCTCGGCGGCGGGCGCGGCGGCGGGCGGGGCCGTCTCGGTGGTCGGTGCGGCCGGGGCGGGGGTGGTCGGGACGGCGCCCGCGCCGGGGGTGGCTGAGGAGGTGACGGCCGGGGTGGAGGCGGGAGCGGAGGCGGCGACGGACGCTCCGCCGTTCGTCGGGCCGCAGGCGGCGACACCGACGGCGGCGAC